>CANHXF010000139.1 GCA_947464515.1 Flavobacteriales bacterium | reverse complement strand
GGTGATTTTACTCACCAGTTGTGATTGGCTGTGAGGGGCTGCTTCGAGATTGATTCCACGTCGCATGTATGCGGGGACTTCGATGTCGCTATCTAAGAGAGTTTCTCTATGACTTCTGCCATTTTCCAAGTGTGTATCGCGAAAAACTTGCGCTGATGGATCTTCAAATGGATCTTCGGCGGTGAAGGGTTTCGGAGTGACATCAATCGGATTCATTGGGTCCTCGTCATTATCGCTATTTCCAATACTGCTAGGAACGTGATTAATCACACTAGGGTTTTGGGGGATGCTAAACAGATTCGCTTGGTTGTTTCCCGTGTTCTGCGCTGGATTGCTTGATGGCGGTTGATTCCATGCGTTGTTATTTGACATTCCATTATTGCCTGCCAATCCTGAACCAACGGGGTTTGAAAGATTGGGGTTTCCACTCTGAAATCCACCGGTATTGAATGCAGGTCGCTCCGATAAATTCGGATTCCCACCGTTAAAACCATATGGATTTTGAACCACTGCAGCAGGTGCCGCCGGAGCAGCATTCACTGTCTCTTGTTGCTGGCTAAACAAATTCGCATTGACATTGTCGCGGGATTCAAATCCTGTTGCGATTACTGTAATTGCGATATCGTCGCCGAGGCTATCATCTTTTGTAATACCCATTTTCAAGTGGGCCGTATTGCCTGCCTCTTCTTGTAGGTATTTTTTCACTTTTGAGATCTCACTCATGACCGGTTCTTTATGTCCGTAAGTGAAATTCACCAACAAATGCTGTGCACCTTGGATTCTTGTATTGTCGAGCAGTGGGCTGTCCAATGCCATCCGAACTGCATTCTCAGCGCGATTCTCACCAGTTGCAATACCCGTTCCCATGATGGCCCTTCCGCTATTTCTCATGGCGGTTTGTACATCCATGAAATCTACGTTGATCTGACCGGGTTTGGTGATAATTTCCGCGATTCCACGCGCTGCAGTGCACAGAATGTCATCTGCTTTCGAGAAGGCTTGTGTAATCGTTAAATCGCCATACATATCTACGATGCGATCATTGCAAATGGTAAGCAATGCATCAACATGCGGACGTAATTTTTCTAAACCTTCGCGGGCTTGACCAATCCTCTGCGGACCTTCGTCTTCAAAGGGTAGGGTCACGATTCCTACGGTAAGGATATTTAATTCTTTTGCGATTTTCGCAATCACGGGCGCAGCACCTGTTCCGGTTCCACCACCCATTCCTGCGGTGATAAAAACCATTTTGGTGTTGTCTTCCATGATTTGGCGAATCTGTGCCATATTTTCCATAGCGGCCTTTTCACCCATATCGGGCATCGATCCTGCACCCAATCCTTCGGTGAGTTCAGCACCCAACTGAAGTCGGTTTGGGATGGGGCTACTATGAAGCGACTGTAAATCGGTATTGCATATATAAAAGTCAACGCCTTCAATACCATGGCGGAACATGTGATTAACGGCATTGCTGCCACCACCGCCCACACCAATGACCTTGATGAGGTTGCCTCGTACTTTATTCACTGCGGGTTCAAATCCTGTCATAATCATACAATTAAATAGCTATGTCGTGATTATTCCTGGAAGTCCTCGCCATCTTGCATCCAATTCTTGATGTCTTTGATGATGCCTTTGTTGCTATTGAACCAGCCGCCGCCAAAGATGCCAAAGCCGTTTTTTTCTTGGGCTTCCGGAGTGTTACCAAAATCCAACTGTCCGGTTTGGGGTGCTTCCGCTACAACATCGTCTAAGAAACCATCGTTGTTAGAAACAGGTGCTTCTTGCTTTACGATAAACTCGTTATTCAACTGAATGGCTTCGCTCTTGGCTGCCAATTCAAACCCTTTCAACACCAAGCCGATACTGGTGGCGTACATCGGGTTGCGAACCTCATCGATCATGGCCTTTCCCAAACGATGTCCAGGCGAACCAATATGCACTTCCAATCCAATGAAATAGTTAAATAACTGCGTGATGTCTTTCATCGATGAACCACCACCGGTTAAGACGATACCACCGGCCAGTTTATGACGAATTCCAGAAACCACGATTTCGAAATCGACCTTCTGAATGATGTCTTCCACGCGGGCACGAATCACTTGAGAAATCGCATACAGTGAAATTTCTTTTGGCGCTCTGCCGGGTAATCCTGGTACCACAACGACTTCGTTTTTCATCGCTTCGGTTGGGAAGCAACTGCCGTAATTTACTTTGACGAATTCGGCTTGGTCTTTCAGGATGCCAAAGGCTTCTTGTAAATCTTTGGTTATGCGATCACCACCGATTGGGATGATGGCGGTATGACGGATGGCTCCATCGTCGAAAATACAAATGTCGGTTGTACCACCACCAATGTCGATCAAAGCAACACCTGCTTCCATTTCCGGCTCGCTCAATACAGCAGCGGCAGAAGCAACGGGTTCTACGATCAAATCGGCGATTTCAAGGCCTGCTCTACGAACGGCCATGAAGATGGTTTTGGCGGCAGAAGTTTCACCGGTGATGATGTGGTAATTGCACTCTACGCGCACACCAACTCTACCTACGGGGTCTTTGATGCCTTCTTCGCCATCGATGCGATACTCTTGGGGAAGTACATGCAGAATTTCCAATCCTGGCGATAGCGCAAGATTTTCCATTTCAACTTCCAATTTGTAGAGTTCGTCTTCGGTGATTTCCACGTCCCACTGCTTACGGCTCAAGGTTCCGCGGTGCTGAAGGCTTTTGATGTGGTGTCCTGCGATACCTACAAATACGGTTTTCACCTGTACTTGGCTCTGCTTGATGGCGTCCTCTACGGCAGATTGGATTGCTGTCACTGCTTTGGCGACGTTGGCGACCATGCCTCGAGATACTCCACCTTGGCTCGGGGCTTTGCCCATGCCGAGGATGTTTAATTTGCCGTTTTCGGCCATTTGACCGACAATTGCGCACACCTTGGTTGTGCCGATGTCGAGTCCTACGATGATATTGTTATTGATAGCCATATATATTGATTAGGGGTGTTCTATTAATTGGACTTTTTTGGTTCTTTGTGTATGGTTTCTTGGCCGGTGCGCTGACCTACTACCTGATTGAGGTTCGAAATGTCGACACTTTTGTAATGATCCCAGCCGGTGCTCTTGAGGCCTTGATCGTAGAAAAGACGGAGGTTTTCGAACTTTTTGGGCAGGTTTGCGCCATTGCCTACAACAATGCTATGTCTTCCAACACGGGGAATCAAAATCACGTCGTTGAAATTATCTACATACAATTGTTGAAACTGCGCGTTCCACACACTGTCGGCCGCCACAAACTTGGCCACAAGCATCACATTTCGGGTGATTTCGCCGCTCACAATCTTGCCACCTTCCATGATTACTGGAATATTTCCGTTGGCCACGAGGACATCGCAAAATTTGGTGGACGGGGTATTGGGGATCACAACGCCGTTGGTATCGAGGTAGAATTGGCTGCCTTTATTATTTTGGACAAACAGGATGGGGGTGCGTTCTTCAACTTTGAGTTTTAATATGCCATCGAGGCCCAAATAGACTTCTGCTTTTTTTACTGCGGGGATTTTATTGAGACGGCCTTCGAGTTTTCGGATGTTCACAGCCGATGCATTTTTGCCGATGGGGTTTCCGATGATGGCTTGCACTGAATCGGCGATGATGGTTTTATTCAAGAAAATTGCCTTTCCCTCTGGAAGAATTGTGATTTCCATGGATTGGACGAGGCGGTTTTTGGCGGTATTGGTGATGGACGTCCAGAAAATGGCCACTGCGACGAGCAGGACCACTAGGGCGGCGACCATCCATTGACGTTTATTGAGTGAGGGCATCTATCTTGAGGTATAAGTTGGCAATGGGTTGAACAATTCGATCTATGTCGCCTGCTCCCAAAATGAGCAAGATTTGCGGTTTTTCCGTTTGGATTTTTTCCAAAACAGTTTGCGGGTTGACCAGCGTTTTTTGGGGATTGGAAATCATATTTAATAGCCACTCGCTGTTGACTCCTGGAATCGGTTTTTCACGGGCAGGGTATATGTCCATCAGCCACACAGCGTCAAGTTTGGATAGGCTATCAGCAAATCCTTCCGCAAAATCCTGGGTGCGAGAAAATAAGTGGGGCTGAAAAATTCCCGTAATCATTTGGTCTGGATACAAGGTCCTCACCGAACCAATGATGGCGTTTAGCTCTTCGGGGTGGTGTGCATAATCGTCGATAACGACGTAGTTTTCCGTTTTGTGAACGTATTCAAATCGGCGTTTTGCCCCTTTGTAACTGGCGATGCCTTTTTGAAGAGATTCGATGGGGAGGTCCAGAAATCCTTGACAGATTCCGAGCGCGGCGACAGCGTTTTGGACGTTGTGATGGCCGGGAAGTCCGCATCGAAAAGGAGCAATTTCCCTTTGATCATTGACGAGGGTAAAGCAAAAATCCCCTTGATCGATATGTACGTTTTGGGCTTGGTAATTCGCTGATTTGTCCAAGCCGTAAGTTTGGGTTTTTACGTTTTTCGCAATTGCGATTTTCAAATTCTCTTGGATCATCAATCCGCCATTGGGCTGAATAAGATGGGTGAATTCAACAAAGGCTTGTTCAAACGCTTCGGGGGTGCCGTAAATGTCTAAATGATCAGGGTCGATGGCCGTGATGACCGCCAAATCTGGGTTGAGACGGTGAAAGCTGCGGTCGAATTCATCGGCTTCGAGGACAATGATTTCCTTGGCTTCACTATTTCCGCTGGATTGGTTATTTGAGGCGTTACGTTGTTCGTTGTTTGTGCCGGGCTGATAATTTACCCCGTCGGTTTTACGCAGGTAATTGGTATTGTAATTGGCGCTAATTCCTCCGAGGAATGCAGTAAAATTGATGTTGCATTCATGCAGTAGGTGGGCAATCAGCGTGGAGGTGGTTGTTTTGCCATGTGTTCCGGCGACAGCGATGCAGTACCCGCCACGGGCGATTTGACCTAGGACTTCGCTGCGTTTGAGGATGACGGCATTTTTTTCGATCAGCCAAAGCCATTGAGGGTGATCTTTCGGAATGGCTGGGGTAAGTACAAAAAGCGTATTCTCTATGTCGTTTTGCACCACCAAAGGCAACGCGTTGATTTGATCATTATAATCGATGACAGCTCCTTCCGATTGCAAGGCGTTCGTTAAGGGCGTCGGTGTTTTGTCGTACCCCATCACTGGCAACCCGATCTGCAAGAAATACCTAGCAATAGCGCTCATCCCAATGCCGCCAATGCCCAAGAAATAGGCTTGATTGTAATCGCGTATGTGTTTTTCCGGGGTCATTTAATT
>CANHXF010000138.1 GCA_947464515.1 Flavobacteriales bacterium | reverse complement strand
GGGTCGTTGGCGCCGGGCATGCCAATTTCATCGCCGTAATAGATAACAGGAATTCCCGGAATCGACATATTAAAGGCCATCATATTCAAAACGGAGAGGTAAGCGGGTTGCACGGACAATTTGGGCGAGGTAGGATTCATGTGCGCGTGAATGTTATCGTCCTCAACCGCAGATTGTGCTGCCGAATTGGTTGATTCGCTTTTCGCAGTGTTCACCTGAATATCGCGATCCCAACCCGCTTGCTTGGTGTCTTCGCCGTCCTTGATGCTACCATCCAACAAAGAGATAATCCGCGGTTTATCTTGGTTTCCACTCACATTTCCCATGGTGTGGTGGGCGCCATACCATTTCTTGCTATCATTTAACGTTTGCGCCAAATTCTTGCAGGAACCATGGCCTTTGAACGCCATTACTGCGGCATCGTACATGTTAAAATCAAACTGGGCATCCAAGGTACCTGATCCCAAGTAACTGCTTATCAATTCAGGGCTTCCGTAAGTTTCTCCAATTTGATAATAGGGTCGATGATTGGGCAAAGCGACCTCAGTTTTTAGCTTATAGGTAAGCGAACGCCAAAAGGGATCCGGGATGTGTTTTGTGGCATCGTGTCGGAATCCATCGATGTCGAAATTCTTGAACCACCACAACGCAGAATCCGTCATCGCATCAACCACCTCCGGCTTAAAATAATTGAAGGTGGGCATGAAGTCATCGAACCATGTTGTAAGTCGATAATCGTCCCAGCGCTCCGTATTTTTGCTTCCATTGGGGAGATAAAGCGGTGTGAACCAATCGGGTTTTTGTTTTACGAGTGGATGTTCTTGATGGACGTGATGGGCCACATAATCCAGAAAGACATTGATATGATGCTTGTGAGCGATATCAATCATTTGTTTGAGTTCCGATTCGGTGCAGAAACGGGGGTCGGTGGCGCGAAGCGACACCGGCCAATAGCCATGATAGCCACTAAACTTCGTTTTCGGCGTCTTCGTCCACTGCCCATAAGGCCCCTCAGGATTTTTCACCACCGGCGAAATCCATATCGTATTAATGCCCAAATTATTAAAATACCCCTCCTCAATTTTCTTGCTGATACCCACCACATCACCGCCATAAAAATCTACTTTGGGATCCACATCCGGCCGATTCAACGGTCGATTGTTATCTTTGTTTCCATCCACAAAACGATCAATCATCGGATTGTACATGATCATGCGATGCGGGTCTTTTCTATCCATGAATTTCGCCGGATCAAACATCACCCTGCCCCCAACCAAAGGAACCAAGACTTCGTTGCTCACCCCTTCAGAAGACCCAATCCAAACCCTAATAAAAGTATTGGAAAGTTCCGATGCCAACCTTCCTCCTGAAAACGCCTCTTTTGGCACCACAATTTTCAAAATATCCAAATCCAATTGACTGTCGTGCTCACCCAATCCCACCTCCAACTTTTGATTCTGCCACATCGCCAAAACACTATTGTAATCTCCTTTACCGATGCCCGCAGAAAACCTTGTACTCACATATATCTCCGTAGGTAAATTGCTGTTCCAGAAATCACTGGGCGATGGACTCGTATATGCTGTTTCAATCTGCAAATTGCAGGATTCAACCAAAAACGTTGAGTTAAAACCACCCATCCCATTTCCCACAGAATCTGAATTGTTGGGGTCGCGAATTTCCTTCTGCACTTTTGCATAATCCACAACAAAAACATATTGATGACTTCCCGGACCCACCCAAGTTTTTCCTACCCAAGCACCCTCGCCAGACTTTGTTGCATCCTCTTCCCATCGCAATACCAAATTGTTAGGATTCCACGCGTTAAACGTGCCCTTCACTTTTACCGATTCGTATTTTCCTTTCGATGTCGTCCAGCGAAATTCCCTGAGCTGCTTTTCTGATTTTCTAACCGGAACCGTTAATGATTTCCCTTTCGACCAAATTTTAAAGTACTGCAGGGCAGTGGATTTGCCATAGTCATCCCCTTCCCACCACAATTGCATCGAATCACAATTGCCATGACTTCTGTCCCACTGATACTTTAAATGGTTTTGAGCACTTGGCGACCCGCTAGGCATCGTAATACTATCGATCTCAGAGACGTACGGATAAAAACCATTGAGCCAAACCCATGTCTTTTCAGGCTGCAACGTAATCATCTGGGCCAAACCCAAAGAACTATTATCGATTGAAACCTGGGCAAGCATCGAGCATGACGACCCAAATAAAAATACAACACTGAATAGGAATTTTTGCAATTGCATAAAGTGTAAAAATAACACGAAGTGCCTTAATTTGCCAATCTTCCCAAGCGTTTGCGAAGGAAAACCCAAAAACTCTCGTCAAACCGCCCGTATGAATTCCAAAAAACTCATTCTCATTGGTCTCGGATTGTTCCTCACCAATTTGATTTCAGCACAATACAACAACCTCTGGATTCCAGACACACTCTCCGGGAAATCATTTAACTTAGTAATAAAGGATACGTTTAGTCAGATTGTAAAAGGTCAACAAACCATTACAGCAGGTATCAACGGCAAATTTTGGGGGCCAACCCTAATCATCCAAAAACACGATACCGTGCGGATGAATGTATTAAACAAACTCAACGATACTACCACGCTTCACTGGCATGGCATGCATTTGCCAGCAGTGATGGACGGTGGCCCATACCAACTGATTCCACCCAATACCACTTGGAGGCCCTATTGGAAGATGAAAAATCAAGCAGGTACCTATTGGTTTCATCCTCACTTACACGAGATGACAATGGATCAAATTACCAAAGGAATTGGCGGGTTAATCATCGTAAGAGATAGTGCCGAAGCGGCGCTAAAATTACCGAGAAAATATGGCGTAGACGATATCCCATTGGTTCTCTCTGATCGCAGTTTTACCACCGCCAACCAATTCAAGTCAGTGCCCTACGGCGATTCTGCAATGACAAATGGTGTGCTGCGTGCGCAGTTCAGTTTGCCCGCGCAAATGGTCCGATTCCGAATCTTAAATGCAGCCATCGAACGATCGTTTAATATTGGATTCAGCGATAACCGCGACTTCTACGTCATCGGCTCAGACGGCGGACTATTGAGCACCCCCACAACGCTCAAAAGATTCCTACTTTCAGCCGGTGAGCGAGTAGAGATTTTGGTGAACCTTACAGGAATGACAGCCGGACAAACACTCGATTTCAAAGCATTTAATTCTACTTTGGCCAACAACATTCCCGGCGGTGAAAATTTTCCCAATGGACCCTTCGCCAGTGCCATCGGAAAGAAAGATTTCAATCTGTTGCATATCAATATTATCAATGCCCTTTCCGCCAACGAAATCAAAACAGTGCCTACTACTTTGGTCAGCAACATTTATCCCAAGGCGGCAGATGCAAAGGTGACCCGATACTTAAGCATGAACGACAGTACTGGGCTTCCTGGTATTTTAGGGCCAAACGCATTTGTGATAAATCACAAATTATTCAAATATGGTTTTAACAATTATACTGTCCCCCTCAACAATACAGAAATTTGGCAAATCAAAAGCACATCGGGATTTGCACATCCGTTTCATATTCACGACGTTGAATTTAATATTCTCACTATCAATGGAGTAGCCCCACCAGCCGAACAAGCCGGTTGGAAAGATGTGATTCTCGTTAAACCCAACACCACCGTTAGATTCATTGCCAAATTTGATGATTTCGCAGATGCTAGTCATCCATTTATGTACCACTGCCACATTTCCTTACATGAAGATGAAGGCATGATGGGACAGTTTTTGGTGACCGACAATCAAAGTGAAATTCAAAAAACGCCCACCGGAACCGTTTCGATTTTCCCCAATCCAGCGAACGACAAGCTGTATTTGAATACCAATTTTAATTGGAGCGAGGTGTATTATGTCAAAATCACAAAACCCAATGGTGCAACCGCGATGATGCTCCCACAGCCGGAAGAAGGCAAAGCCATCGACATCTCTAACCTAAAAACGGGATTGTATTTCCTGTCGGTTATCCAAAAAGGATTCAGCCAACCGATTGTTGTGAAATTCGTAAAAGAGTAATTGCCCGTCGGGAGGATATTATTCTGTTCCCACCTTCCACGAGACGAATTTTCTTATTATCGGACCAAAATTTGCTGGAATATTTCGCCATTGCTGCGCACTATTTGCAGATAATTCACACCCTCTGATTGGGGAATAAAATCCTCGATACGACCAGAAAAAATGAGCTTGCCTGATAGATCGTAAATCTTTGTATCTCCTGCAGATATTGGCGATCCAGTATAATCTCTGGCAATTTCCCATCGCAAGCCGTTCCAATAAACAAAAGGTATAGCAATCATTGGCGCATCAGTGCCTAGGAAGTCTAGCGCTTTAAAATCCATTGAGAATTTCGCCCAAACTGGGTAATGATCCGATGTGTTTAGGCGATAACTACCAATGTATGCATCGCCAACCATCACGCCACTTTGATTCAATAGCCAATTGGGTTTCATGGCAGGCAAACACGACATATGATCAATCATTTCCGAATAATTTGCCGTGCTCTTTTGCTTTGCTAGTGTGAGCCTATAACTTGGAAAAACATAGTTGGTATCGTTTCGCCACGCCAAAAATGGACTCGCCTTGCCACTAACAATAGAAACATCCAAATCATCGTTCCAATCACCCAAAACCCAACCTTTCAATCGCTTTTTAGGGTCTAAATATTTTTTTAATTCCTCAGCCGCCTTGGCCCTGCGGTCGTACGATGCCAACTTTTCCGAAGTACTTCCTGTATTGGCTTTCAAATGAATCACCCAACAATAAACCGTATCTTTTTTACTGCCCCATTGCGTTTCCAATGCCACTTCCAAGGGAAAACGACCGCTCGCAAATTCGTAGTCATAGGCAAGCAAAATCGACTTACTATACAACAACTTAAACATCGATTTGCGATACAACAATGCCGTTTTCTGAGTTTGAGTATAAGTGGTAATGACCGCACCATAATCGGTTAAATTGTTTTGCAATTTTTGCCAATACCCCGGATTCGACACCTCGCACAACGCGACGATGTCCATATCCATAGAGGCAATCACTTCCGTCACATTTTTTAATTGGGTAACCTCATTGCTCGGGCCATTCAAACTATCGCCAAACCATTCAATATTCCAAGTTGCAACATCCAACGTGGAATCCGTACCAATTTTGGGCACTTGCGATAATCCCGTGGTCATTAATCCCACCGCAACTAAAAGCAAACTAAAAAATCGTCTCAAGAGTCCACAGTTCTCACACAACATCAATTTCTCTTATCAAAGCCCCACTG
>CANHXF010000137.1 GCA_947464515.1 Flavobacteriales bacterium | reverse complement strand
CTCCGACAACTGTCCAACCATTTACAGAGACACAGTGATCATTCCAGATCCTCCGCAAGTAGTAATGGCTGATGCTGATACTTTCGCGTGTTTTGGTACAACAATGAAGTTGACGGCGGATGTATTATATGGTAAGGCGCCTTTCAAATACTATTGGACAAGAGTAGTTAAAGATACCGGATCTAAAGCGGCATGGAAATCTGAAGCCCATATCTCAGGTGATACCTTCCAAAGTTTGAGCATTCCTAATATTAATCGTGACTCAACAGTTCGTATCCGAATTACCGACGGGGATGGTTGTATTTTCTATGATACGGCTACCATATTTAAGAAACCGCTGCCAGTGGTGAGTATCGGGCCAGATCAACGTATATGTACCTACGAAATTGCAACCTTTGATGCGCAAAACGCAGACACGGTAAAATATAAATGGAGTACAGGTGACACCACAAGGATTTTCAAAACCAATAAAAAAGGCACATATTGGGTGCAGGTAATGGAAACAAAATGGAAGTGCGTTAAATATGATACTGCTATTGTTTTCGTGAATGACACCGTTGTATCGTTGGCCGGTAAAGATCAAGTAATATGTAATCAGCAAAGTACTGATTTGGTTGCTTCGCATCGTCCAATACTTCAAACTGGAAATTACACATGGAAGGATATTACCGGAAGTAAAACGCTAGGTAGTAACTCTAAATATACTATCAAGCCGAATAATACAAATGCTCCAGGTAATGCAGCTCAGCTTTTCTATTATGAATTGTTAACCAAAGTCACTCAAGGTGGACATGAATGTCAGCATATTGATACCATGGAAGTAAAAGTGAACACGTTGCCATTTGTTAAATGGGATCCAAAACCATTAAAAGCGCAGTGTTTTGTTTATGGTGATATCGAAGTGAATAATTTCTTTAACAAAGGAAAAGATGTAAATACTCGTATGTGGGCATTTGAGAACAAATCCCCTAACAATGTCAATACGAAACCAACAACTTCAGGTATCGCTAGGAACTATATCGACTCATTAACAACCGGTCGCCACTTATTTAAAACTACCTACCTTAACAACAACCAATTACAGAATGGTTTGTCTTTCCAAGCCAAAATTTATGCCTCTTATAAGGATAATAATGGTTGTGTAAATATCGATAGCGTAATTCAACGTATCAATGGAAACCCATTGGTTGATATTAGAGATAGCATATTCTGTCAAGATTTGAGTTCTATTAAAATGGATCAAATCACAGTAAGGCCAAAGGTTAAAATTGGTATCAAACTGGATTGGACGGTTATGAAGAACGGAACGCCAGGTGGTGTTGACCCTGCTAAGATTTTGGTAAATGACAATCCATTCGGTACTCCAGACTGGGTATTTAGATTTGGAGATCCAACCGAAGATTTCTATCAAGGGGATTATAAATTCCAGTTGTGTGTTGAAGATCAGTTGACGGGTTGTTTGACATGTGATTCAGCGTTGGTTAAAATCATTGCAGAACCTACCATCAAAGTAACTTCTCCAAATCCTGTTTGCGTAAACTGGGATACCATGGAGTTGTATGATTTCATCAAAGTAAACGGATTACAAGCAAGAGACGGAGATGGGTCTAAATATGAAATCGTAGAGTATAACTATAATCGTTTGGATCCAAAAGTGGGATCAACTACGCTAATCAAAGGACACCGCTTCAAGCCTTCTTTTGGAACTGGTACTTGGTTGATTAGATATGGTAATGCCGCCACTGGATGTTTGAAACAAGATAGTTTCTATATCTATGTGAATGATACTCCAAACGCTGTATTACTAGGGCCAACTACAATTTGTGCAAGTGGTACTCCTTTGGATTTAAAGACACGTATCAATACCACCGATACAAAACCAGCCAATGCCACAGGGGTTTGGACTGGCACAAGTGCTGGAGTTGTTGTTACCGGTGCATCCACTTTCAAACCATTTAGTCAAGGTACTAACTTGAATACTGAAGGTCCGCATAGCTTTAGATTCACTTACACAGATAACAATGGTTGTTCTGATACCGAAGTCTACAATGTATTTGTGAGAAATCAGCCAACAATTGGTATTACAACTCCAAAACCCGCAAGTGCTTGTGAGGGAAGTCCGTTTGCAATTCAAAGTACTTCGAAATACTGCGATACAAAAGTGCAGTGGACATTGCAGAAGCATGCAGCTGGAACATTCAGCGATGGAACATTTGCAAGCGGTAATACTTCAGAAAATGTATTGTATGTGCACGGTCCTGTCGACAAAACACAAAAAGGTGCTTTCTTGAAAGTTACAACCACTCCAATAACCGGTGATGTGTGTCCTCCAGTATCTGATAGCATAGAAATTATTTTGCACCAGTATCCAGACTTGACACCTATTTCTGACCAATCGGGTTGTGTGCCTTTGAAAACGTCTTGGACTGTTTCTGATAACCGTGGTATTCCAGCAAATCAGATGGCTTACAATTGGACATTTGGAAATGGTGACTCATCTAAATTGCAGAACCCAGTAGATGTTATGTATCCGAACCAAGGACGTTATAGCGTTGTTGTTATTGCGAACAATACGGCAGGTAACTGTAAGGATACTGCAACTGCAACCGTAGAAGCTTATCCAAATCCAGTGGCGATGTTCTATACAGATCCTACCAAAACTACAGTGGCCTTGCCGAAGTTTAAAATGTATAACCAATCAACTGTAACGGCATCACCATTTAATCCAACCATGCGTTATTTGTGGGATTTTGGTGTGCCAACTTTGATGGATGATACATCTACTACTAAGGATCCAAGGTATTCGTATGGTAAGGATACAGCCACTTATCAAATCATGTTAATCGTGACTACAGATAAGGGTTGTAAGGACACTGCATACAAAACAGTTCACATTGGTCCTGATATCATCGTGTTTATCCCTGACGTATTTACACCAGATGATGCGGGTCCGAATAAGAACAACACTTTCAACGTAACTGCATTGAACTTTAAAGCCTTCAACATGCGAGTTTACAATCGTTGGGGTGAGAAGATGTACGAGACCAGCGATATCCTAAAAGGATGGGATGGTAAAGCCAACGGTGAAGAATGTATGCAAGGTGTATATGTATATCATGTAGAGGTTACATCTCTTGAAGACAAAGTATACAAGTACGACGGTACAATCACTTTGTTGAGATAACAGAAATATGAATTCAAAAGAAAGGGCCTCGTCACAGACGAGGCCCTTTCTTTTTGCTATGATTAATAAAAATGCTATAGATGGAAAGGAATGAAAATATTCCTAAAAGAGGAAAGAAATGAAAATGATGTATAAATTATTTGCCCAGAACTCTAATGGCCTCGGCCAATAACTGCTCCTTGTTGATTGGAACAACGCCCGTAATCTCGCAAACCAAACCACCCGCCAAATTACTCAACTCAGCCAAAGTTCTCGCATCCGTCTTTGCACTCAAACACAAGGCCGCGACAGAAACTACCGTATCTCCAGCGCCACTCACATCTGCAATCGTTCTGATGTGTGCCGGAATGTGATGTGTTTCACTCTTGCCCGTAATTACAACGCCGCGTTCGCTTAATGTTACCAGGGTGAATTCATTGTTCAACGATGTCATCAACTCAGAAATTGCATCGTTCAAATTCGATGGATCCGATAGGTCGCTCTCTAACTTGAGTCCTTCTTTGATCTCTTTCAAATTCGGTTTGAACAACGTCACATTTTTATAAGCCAAGAAATTTGATTTCTTAGGATCTACAATGGTAGGGATTCCCTTTGAAATACATTTTTGAATCAATAATTCGATATTCTTGCTGTGTAAAACGCCTTTGTTATAATCTTCAAAAATCACGACATCGCAATTTTCGAGCTCGTCTGCGAATCGTTGCTCTAGAAGAAAGGTGTCAACAACATCTAAGTCGTTTGTAATCTCATGATCGATGCGCAACAACTGGTGATTATTACCCAAAACACGCGTTTTGTTTGTCGTCTTGCGCTTGTCAGAATGAATCAATCCATTGCAAGTTAATCCTGCTTTAATCATGATTTCCCTCAACTCTTTTCCTTCTTTGTCTTGACCAACCACTGAGCACAAAATGGGGGTTGCGCCCATCGCTTTAATATTCAAGGCCACATTTCCCGCGCCACCTAGTCTTTGGTCGAATCCTGTAACATCAACCACAGGTACCGGAGCTTCAGGAGAAACACGGTCTACCTTTCCAATGATGTAACTATCAATCATTACATCGCCAATAATAAGAACACGCTTCTTAGAAAAGGAACTGAATAGGGTTTGAATAGGATTCATTGCTACAAAAATACGACTCAGTGACTGAGATTTCTAAAGGCTTCAGCAATTCTTTCGGCGGCTTCAATTAACAGTTCTTCCGCTGCGGCATAACTAAAGCGAATGCAATTGGCATGACCAAACGCTTCCCCTGAAACAGCCGAAACATGTCCTTTGTCTAAAAGATAAAGGCAAAGCTCATCTGCGGTTGTAATTGTTTTGCCTTCTGGCGTTTTTGCCCCCAAATAATAACTGACATCAGGGAACAAGTAAAAAGCGCCTTCGGGTAAATTGCATGGAAAATTGGGAATCAATGATAAAGCGGCATGAAAAATATTCCTGCGTTTTTCAAATGTATTGCGCATCACCTCAACTTCATCTTGTGGACCGTTTAGTGCGGCAACACTGGCCATCTGAGACACTGAACTCGCGCCACTGGTCATCAATCCTTGGATTTTATCACAGGCCTGCACCAATTCCTTTGGACCGGCCAAATAACCCATCCGCCAGCCTGTCATTGCGTATCCTTTCGACATCCCGTTGATAACCGCGATACGTCCTTCTAATTCAGGGTAACTCGCCAAACTATGGTGTTTTCCGGCGTAGTTGATTTTCTCATAAATCTCATCGCTGAGAATAAAAATATTGGGGTATTTAATCAATACATTTTTCCAAGCCAATAATTCCGATTCACTCATCACACTTCCGCTTGGATTGCAAGGAGACGAAAATATTAGCATTTTGGTTTTGGTCGTGATCGCTGCCTCCAACTGTTCGGCGCTCACTTTAAAGTCGCTTTCAACGGTACTTGGAATTTCTACCGGAACACCACCTGCATATTGTATTAAGGAGGGATAGCTCACCCAAAATGGGGCAGGGACGAGCACTTCGTCACCGGGATTAATAATGGACAGAATAGCATTCAATAAAGAGTGTTTTGCGCCATTGCTTACAATGATGTTCTCAGCCTCAAAATGGAAACCATTCTCTTTTTTTAACTTGTTCGCGATCGCCGAACGCAATTCAGGCAGCCCAGAAACAGGCGGATAATGCGTGTATCCGTCTAACATTGCCTGGT
>CANHXF010000136.1 GCA_947464515.1 Flavobacteriales bacterium | reverse complement strand
CTCGAATCGGCGAACCGACAAATTGAAGAATTCGAAAAACGCCTTCAAGACCTCGAAGACAAAGACATCAATATTTACCGGTCGATTTTTAACGTCGCACCGCCCAAACCCACCGATTTCCGAGGAAAAGACTACGCAGAACTTTCAAAACTGCCCAACGGAAAACTGCTGCAGCGCATCAAAGAAAAAGCCGACCAACTACAGGCATTGGCCATCGCACAAGAAGCCAGTTTCGTAAAATTGCAAAAACTCTCCAAAAATAGAATTACCGCGATCGACGCCATCCCAGCAATTATGCCCGTCGCCAACAAAGACCTACGTCAGCTCGCCAGCGGATTCGGCTATCGCAGAGACCCCTTCTATCACACACCCTCTTTCCACCCCGGAATGGACTTCACCGCCGCAGTGGGCACCGAAATTTACGCAACCGCAAACGGAACTGTTTCGTTGATAAAAACCGAACCCTGGGGCTACGGAAACCACATCATCATCAATCACGGCAACGGCTATACCACTTTGTACGGACATTTGAGTCGATCTATCGTAAGGCCCGGCCAAAAAATAAAACGCGGTCAACTCATTGGTTACGTGGGCAATACAGGTCGTTCCACCGGCAGCCACCTCCACTACGAAGTCCGCAAATTCAACAACCCGCTCAATCCCGCTTTCTTCTATCGAAACGACCTAACCGACGAGCAATATCAGCGGATGATAGAACTTTCACAGCGAGAAGCCACCCGATTCGATTAACCAAAACAGTGAGATTCTCTTCGATTTGATACTAATTTAGCCACAGCAAAACCGCCCATGGAAACCATGAATGAGTCCAATCCTTTGAACACCGACGTCTCAAACGTTGAAGGCAATCCGATGCACAGCACACCGCAAACCAAAACCTATCTAAAAATTGGCGAAGCGGCTGAAATCATTGGGGTTCCAGCAAGCACTTTGCGATTTTGGGAGAAGCAATTCCCTCAAATCAAGCCCATGAAAAACAAAAAAGGCGACCGTTTCTACAACGCCAAGGACATGGAGGTACTCAAAGAGATTTATTATCTTTCACATAGCAAAGGCGTAAGGCTGTCCCAAGTTTCCAAAAAAGTAAAGCGAAACGATACCGGAATCACACCCCAAGCCGAGCTAATTTCTCAGCTGAGAAACTTTAAAGAAAAACTACTAAAACTCAAGGAACAACTGGAATGACAAGGCCTGCAAGCAATATCGGATGGATCAAATACCCCATTGCGATGTGCTTGTTTAGCGTTGTTTCCTCCCTCTTTGCTTCGCCCGTTTTGAGCGATTCGATGCCCGCCTTTGAGTACAAATTTACCCACCCCATTCCTTACAAAATTGTCTTCGAAACCCCTGTTTGGGGCATTCATCGCAGCACGACACCAGAAACTTTTTGCGTTTTTCGCAACTACGCCACCGGCACCGGTTTGCAAGACCTAAATATCGCCCATTACCAAGGTCGTTTCCGCTGGGATTTTGAAACCAAAGGCGCCCGTGAATGGTCGGACTGTCGCTTGATGGCCCATTACCGCTTGCAGTTAAAAAAAGAATTGGGGATCGCGGTGGGAGTGGGAATGACAGCTTCGCGGTTTTTGGAAACTAACGCTCCGACATCCCCAACGCCGGTCGGACCTCAATTTTTGGGTTTGCATGGATTTGCGCCAATCACTCAAATTTCAATGCAGTATTCAAACAATACCGCCGGCGATTTTATTGGCAGCATGAGGACATCGCTATCGACAGGAAACGATGGGAATGGATTTATACTTGGGACGTTCGATCGTTCGGATTCTGGGATGATGAGCAATGCCCCCTACGTTTGGAACGAATCGCAACTGATTTGGCTGCCCAAAGTGAAGAAAGGAAGCGGTCGGCCTTACGCGAAAGTTTGCAGCAACCCAGGACAAAACTATATGGAGGCGGGATTTATCTATTCGGGGTCGTTGCTCCCCAACACATTCAAAACATACACAGTGATTCTCGGACTTCGGACCTCTGAAACCCCTGTATCACTGCAAATTATTAAATATTGGAAATCATGGAGCGGAGGGATAAAAGTGCAATGGCACCAACAATTGGGTTGGCAAAGCGCAATGCAAATCAAAAAAAGCTGGTAATTTTATTAGCCACGGGTTTGATTTTTACTGCGGTTTGCGGGCAAACGGCCGACATCAACTGGAATAACAGCGGAGCACAAGGATTGACGCTGTCCGACAGTTTAATTTATGTCAATGAGATTACCGCAGAGGAACTCATACGTCACCCCTTATTGACCCAAGACGAGGGCTTATCGATTATCCAACATCGAACCCAATTTGGGGAAATTTTGGAATTAATGGAGTTACAGCAATGTCGTTTCACCACAAATCGACTGATAGAATTGCGACCTTATTTGATTTTTGCGCCGTCTACAAAACTGGCTCGGGCGGCTTGGCTGCAAGAATTGAGATCGGCAAAAGGCAATCACAGTTATAGCAATACGTATTATCCGAATCGACTGAAATCGACACCCAATTCGTTGGGTGGGCCTTGGGGGCATTCGTTGCAGTTGCGATGGAATAACGGACAGACCATTTCCGTTGGGGGCTCATTGCAATTGGATCCTGGGGAGACATTGAGGGGCGTACAAAACGGGATTGGATTGGGGACCCGAGCGGCTTTTGGTTCCACAACAACTAGATCGCTGCGAGAATTCGGCGACGTATGGAGTAATTTTCCCTTTCGACAGTGGCATGCTCGGATTGGAAACATTCCTTTAGGCCGGGGGTTTGCCATCGAGAAATTGGTGCTCGGCAAATATAATTTACAGTTGGGACAGGGTTTGGTGCAAGGCGGACTTTCGGGATTTTGGAGCGCTCCGTTGTTGTGGGCGAGGAAGTCGCCGGATTGGGATTTAGCGGAGAAACGCGGCTTTGATGAGTATCGAGGTCATACGGGGGTGGCGATGGCTATTAATTTTGGCGTTGGCGGCGCGAACAGATCCCGATTGGGTTTTGGTAATGGCAAAAAGATGTCGGGCAAAATACAGATGATTATTGCTGTGTCACAGGACAGGCTATCTGCAAGAACCGATTCATCGGGAGGGATTCAAAGTTTGATTTCAGATGGGATGTTTAGCACGGAGAGTGCGCTGCGGTGGTTTAGGAATACTACACAGTGGCAGGGGACGATGGCGTTGCAGTATCAATCTTTGCGTCGTTGCACGTATGGGATTTCGTGGAGTGGTTATCGTTATTCACGGGAATGGAATTCGGTTAGTGACTGGGTTGATTTAGGCCCGGCGCTGCGCGCGGGGCCTAAATTCCACTACCCCCAATTTTGGTGTACCCATTTCCATAATTCTGGAGGTATGTGGTTTATGAATTTTGCAATGCAATGGCAGTCGCTGAAAACGGAGTTTGATTCCACCATAAATCTCTCTAACACCACACCGACGTGGTTTCATCGCAACATTGTGGGATCTCAACCCCATTGGATGGCAAATCGCAATTCCAAAATTCTTACATCCCGAGAACTACAATCTACATTCTACCCCATTGCATTCGTCATGGGATATGTCAAGCCAATAGGCAAAAAGTCAGATATTTCCTTTCGATTCTATGCGATCCAACGCAATTTCCGTCCGCCCCAAGGACTTTTCAACGAATTTCAGCGAAATCACCAGCGATTGAGCCTCACGGTGAGCAGCACACCCAATTGGAAATATTCACTGAAGTATGGCGCTGAAATCGGGAAGAATCTGCGATACAATGCGGACGGTGAAAAGCCGGTGACGGTGAGTTATCAGCTGGGGGTTTCGGCAAAATATTCCAAGGAGTGGTCGTCGGAGCTGCTTTGGCAGCTCCGACGCAACAGCGATCCGCTTGCTTGGGAATATGATGCAGCGACACATTATTCGGCCTCCCCGGGTGTTGATTACCGGATGGAATATGGGGGATTGAATTCGGGGCGATCCCAAAATTCCAATGGTTTCCGGGGCCGCACGACGGTTGTCGCCCTTTACCGCCCAGCCGAAGGCTGGGCGGTAAAGGGGAAAATTTCCCTCCTCCCAACAAGTTCACCCCTGCCCCAAAATAGTATTTGGCCCCGTTCACCTGGTTCCAATAATACAAACTCCTCAAATCAAAATGCATCCTATCAACCCCCACAAAACACATATCTGTATAGTATTCCCAATGCCGACCAAACAACCCAAATCGACCCCATAAAATATAAAAATGCGATGCTCGCCGCCATTTCCATCACCCACCGAAAACCCTTCACCCCCCTCAAAATAACCTTTGAAACCCTTTGCTATCAATCAAATAGCCCACTCTACCATCAACCCTCCACCACCGCTACCGAAATTGCCAATTATGTCCTTTCCGGACAAGGCTATGGCGCCAACTGCCTCATCGAATACTCCTTCAAATTCAAAACCCACTCAGCAAAAAAATCAATTGCCGGAACCGAAAAATCAAACGCCGCAACGCCTAAATCGAATAATACAAACCACAAAGGCCGCAATCACAAAGTACAAACCGCCTTTCGGGCCGAATTCCTACACAAAAACAACAGCCAATTCCCCAATCAACCCCGTATTTTTGTATCGCTATGTTGGAAATGAACCTGCCCAAACTCTCCGTAAACATCAATAAAATTGCCACTCTCAGAAATGCTCGCGGTGGCAACAACCCCGATGTACTTCAAATGGCATTGCTGTGCGAACAATTTGGCGCACAAGGAATTACTGTGCATCCAAGGCCCGATGAACGACATATCCGCTACTCCGATGTCATCCAACTAGCACAAAATGTCACCACCGAATTCAACATCGAAGGGTACCCTAGCGAAGACTTCTTGCAACTCATCGAAACCGTAAAACCCCATCAAGTCACTTTGGTTCCCGACCCACCAGATGCCATTACCTCCAATGCGGGATGGAATACCATCACCCACGAAACCGAGCTTTCGCTAATAATACAACGTATCAAAAAAACTGGGGCCCGCGTCTCAATTTTCCTCGATCCCAACCCTGAACTTATCCCTTCGGCAAAACGTACAGGCACCGACCGAATAGAACTCTATACCGAAGCCTACGCCAAAGCCTATGAGGCCAATCCTAACCACGCAGAATCCGCCCTCGAGCCCTACCGACAAACCGCTCAAGCTGCAGTGGATGCCGGGCTTGGAATCAATGCCGGCCACGACCTCGACCTACATAATCTTAATTATTTATCCCGAAATCTTCCCGGTTTGCAAGAAGTTTCCATCGGTCACGCCCTCATTTGTGATGCCCTGATGCTCGGATTGCAAAATACCATTCAATTGTATCTGAGGGAATTGCATAAACGATAATCTCGTATTTGGACCCCGGTCCAATGGTGACAATAGCCCTGT
>CANHXF010000135.1 GCA_947464515.1 Flavobacteriales bacterium | reverse complement strand
GTTTAAATAACAAAAACGAAACAAGCCAGATAAGACTTCTGAACTGAATCGAAAAAGTTGCATTACGCCCGCATCGCATGCCTCAAAAATAAGGGTATCGAAGCGCTTTCGGAAAGTTTGGTTAAATCATCGACGCAATTCCATCCCACAATGCAATCCTAGCGCTTAATGCTTCCTGGGCTGTTGTTGTTGCCTCGGACCACTTCTGAGCTTCGTCGCCGCAAACATGGCTAAGCATCAACGCAGAGAGCCCCGCATGATGGTCGCCATCCAATTCAATGTGCCTTTCCAAATAGTAAATCAGCGTATTGAAATTCTGACCGTTGGCATTGAGCTCTTTTACCATCGCCAAGAACATATCTGGAATCAAATCTTCCCGACCAAATGCGAACGCCGCAGCCACTTCGTGTAATTTGTTCCTGTCGATGATGCTAAATGTAGTGCCGATGAAGTCCTTCGCCGAACTGGGAACATTGCTTTGCTCAATCGCCATTCGTAATTCAGTGCCTTCTGCAATGCGATTTACCAATTGGTCGATGCCTTCGAACGATGCGCCCGCCTCTGACATCGCACGTTTGTATAATTCGAAATGACTAATATGTCCGCCATTTGGATCTTCATCACTCTCTTCGCCCAACACGATTTCATTGATGAAAAAGCGCAATTCCGCCGTGCTTTTGGGTGTCCAAGGGGCCTGGGTGCAAGTGAGGTTGTTTTGTAAATATTTCAGCAGCGACATGAAATCCCATACCGCATACACGTGGTGCTGCATGAATGTCTGAAGCTTTTCACGCGAATTGATTTTGTTGTAAAGTGGGTGATGTGCAAGCTTCGTTCTAAGGGGTTCAATGCTTGTTTGTAGTTGATGTAAATATTGATTTTGTGATGCTGCGTCAGACATGGTACAAAGTTAACAATGCATCGGTTTTAAGGTTTTCGTGGTTTTGGAATTATTGTCATTTTTATGTCAGTCGTGCATCAGAAAAGAATGACCATGCTCGGCACTGCGGTGGAACTTTCTTTGCGATTCGTTTCTCTCCGATGTTCTTTGTCATTTACCTTTTTCTCCTATGACGTATTAAGCCCCAACTCAAAGCCAAAACCATGAAAATCAAGATCGAAAAACCCTGCCACGAAGACTGGTCAAAAATGACATCGGAAGCCCAAGGCAAATTTTGCAATGCCTGTGAAAAATCTGTGGTCGACTTCTCTATGATGTCGGACGCCCAAATCTTAAATTACTTCTCCCAGCCCAAAATCCAAAAAGTATGCGGTAGGTTCAACGCCGATCAAGTGGATCGCGCCTTGGTTAATAGGATTCCAGAAAGGCCATCGCCGCCACCTCAATTGCTGCATTTTGCGTATTTATTGATCGTTGTGTTGGGTGTTGGACTTTCATCCTGCAGTAATACCGTTACGGGAATGTCAGAGATTACGGAGAAACAAGATTCAGCTTCTCCCAAAATACGTAAGCCGGTGGTCAAAATGGGTGAGGCGGTCATCGGAAAAGTATCGGCACCAGCATCGTCAACAGCCCCGGAAATAGCAATGGGGAAGCCCCGAATTATGATGGGCGATACAATTATGTCATACCCCGTAAAAAAGGATTCCACGCCATGCCGTCCCAATCCAATTCTACCATTAAAGGTAAATCCTGCTGCCCCGAAAACAGTGCCGCCATCTGAAAAAACCTATATAAAAGGGAAGGTTAAAATCACCAAACCTCCGGTAATTACGGTGGATCCCATGATTGAAGATCACAAAATCATGGGGGAATGCGTGATTCCCGAGTAGTCGGATTAACCTAAGTTTTTCTTGGTGGATTTTCCGGCACTTGCGTCAATCTGATTCATTGCCATCATCTCCTTCAAGGTTTTGTTCATCCCGTCGGTGGATCCATCAAGGAAAATTACGTTGCCTTTGCCGTCGGATGCGAAGTTTTTGATCGCTTCAGTCCACATGCTAAACAGCAAGAATGATGAGTCTAAATCTGCCTCTTTCATTTCGATGGCCGCGTCGCTCATCCCCTTTGCAACCTCTTTGCGGAACAATGCAATACCTTCACCCCTCAACTGCGCAGCGACTTTCTCGGCTTCGGCAGAAATTTTGATGGCGTTTCCTTCCGCTTCCGCAGCTTTGGTTTTTGTAATCAACAAGGCCTGACCTTCGTTCTCAGCAGCCGCTTTCAAATTAGACGATGCTACGACTTGCGCCATACTCTTGGTAATTACCTCGTCAAAAGTGATATCGTTCAATTGCAGATCGATCAAATGGTAACCCCATGACTCTAAAACGGCATCAATCCCTTCCTTTACCGATTCTACGATTTCTTTGCGAAGTGCTAGGATTTCGGCTTGTCTTTTGGTGGCGACAAATCCGCGAATCGAGCCTTCAATCGTTCTGATCAACGCTGTCATAAAATCGCGGTCGTTAACAAACTTAAAGGCCACATTTTTCAGCGTTTCCTCGCGATTATCGAATACTGAATAAAGCAACATCGCCTTAAAGTAAACGTTTGCCTGATCCTGCGTAATCGCCTGGAAATCCAACTCGATGCTTCTGTTTTGGATGGATATTTTACGATAGATAACCTCAAGAAAAGGAATCTTTAAATTCAGTCCTGGATATAGAATTCTACGGTATTTACCGAACATGGTAATGATCGCGATGCTTCCTTGTTGAACGGTTTGGATAGATGCCAGCAGTATCAATGCCGCAACGCCTAAGTAGATGTAAGTGAGTGTCATGTTGAACCAAAGATACAAAATCCCGAATCAATATGTACGCGCCAATTGAATCACCTTCATTTCCCCAACGAATAGATCTGGTAATAATCGTTTTCGAACCTTTGAATAATAGGGCGGTTGTTTGCGAGCCATTTTTCGTGGGGTATGGTTAATGGCTTGGTTTTGAGGATAGTTAGGTGTTGGGCCGGTAAAGGTTCTCCGAAAGCGGTTTTTGTGATTACTATCCACTTTAGGCCCAAATTTGCAAGTGAGTCGATTCTGCCGGGAGTCATGATCCAATCGTTGTGATTGCACCAGCCTTTTCGATGGGCGAAGTAAAGCGTTGTGGGGACTTCCTTGCTGTTGACGAATATCAAATCCTTGCGGCTGGCGCCTACGCTGTCTAGATGTGTTTCCAGTTTTTCAAATCCGGCATAGGCTGGCTTAATCCTGAAATCGTGCTGCCAGTTTAGTACGTTTTCCATGATGATAATAAACAAAAGTATGTTCTGGATTTTTTGGGTTTTGCACTGCGCCAAAGCATACCCCGCAACCAGTGCCATGACCGGGGCAAAGGGTACGATGTAGTAACTGTGAATCGCAAAAGTGGTTCCTGATTTTAGCATGATGCCCATGAAAGCTAGCGTTGCTATTGCGACGGTGTAAAATAATGCTGGCTGATTTTTTCGTTGCTTCCACAGTAAAAACAGACCGACAAGCCAAGCTGCGAAACCGGTAAAATGGAGTGCGTCTAGGTAGTATTTCTCGATAACGTCCTGCCAATTGGCTAGAATCTCCATCGCGCCAATTTGAATCGATTTTCCCATGAAAAAATGGACAAACCCAAACTTTTCGTTCAAGTAGGGTACCCATCGAAAATAATAAAGGAAGGAGAGGCCAACAGCGAGCGCAAGGACGCCAAAAAAGGAGTAAATCCGCATTCTGAGATGGGTTTTATCAAACCACAAAAGTGCAAGTGGGACAATCGCGAAAATCATCGGCAACTTACAGAGGATCCCCAAGGTGATTCCGACGCAGGAGAGTAGCAATTTCCAAGCGGTGCCAGTCTTTATGAATTCGAGCCCTTGGTAGATGCCCCAGATCAGTATGCTCATCGAAAAGGTGTCGGGCATGATTTTACGGGAATAGGCAAACCAAATCGATCCAAGTAACAGCATCGCGGAAGGGAAGGCACTGCTTTTGTGGATGTGTTTTTTTACTAGGAGGAAGAAATAATAGATGCCGAAGCTACTGACAACCAAGTTGATTAATCTGCCATACCAATGGGCGTAGCCGAATACTTTTGATACAAGATAAATGAGGTAATTGAGTAGGGGGAATTCCATTCCGGTGATGCCTGTTTTTTCTCCGGCGACATCAATTTGGGGGTAGAAAAAATGCCCGCCCGTTTCAAGATAATTCCGCGCAACCATTGTAACCGTGGTTTGTCGCCAATTGTGGGCCACATCCAACGGCGGATTGGTGATGCCGATGCATCGAATCAAAAAGAATATCGCTATCCACAAGACGATGGGTTGATAGATCTTGGATTTCATTTTTTCGAGCGTCATTATTTTTTTACAACTTTCTCATCACTTGGCAAAAGACTCCTAATCGAAGAGATATTGAGAGGGAACTCTAGGATGATATGCAACATGCTTAAAACGTAAATCGCTGCCAGTCCAATGCGATAGTTGAAATAGAACATGAAGCAGCAGATCGCCCATAAAATGAGGGTGGTATACATTTTTTTCTTATCGATCTTGTGCCATTGGATGACAGACGTTTTGGAGAACCAGTTGAGGTAGTGGTAGGTATAAGCGAAGGCGATAAAGGTTTGGACTTTCCATACGATGGGGAGTTGCAGATTCCAATTGGATCCATCGGCATGTCCCAGAAGTCGGGTTATTGCGTAATTGACCTGATGGAAGTTCGTCGCGATAAACGTTTCGAAAGTGGATTGAGAGGTATTTGACGGAAGGACAAGGTTTTCTTTGGCTGAAATGACGATGATGACGAAGAACATCGAAACGACATTAATGTAGCCCCAGGTGGAATGGCTTTTTTTTGCGCCCGACCACATGAAGAGTATAGTAAAGAGAAATACATGGATGATGGTGGGCAGAAATATGCCAAAACAGACGGCAAAAAAAGTGAATTTGTATAGAAAGAGGGTAGACAGCGTGCAGATTCCGATGATCAGTAAACGGTTGATTCGTTGTGGGGTGGCGACGAAGGCTACGGCGAAAATGAATACAACAAACAGGGCCGAAAAGCTCCATTGGGTATAGGTGTTTAGTGATGCTGCAACGTTCGATGATAGGATTGATGCGTGCAGGGGTTTTGTGAATTCCCATTTCCCCAATTCAAAAAATGCGAATGTGATTGTAAGCAAGAGCAGTGAAACGATCACCGCTTTGAGGTAGTGTTTTTTGTCGTTTTGATGCGCCAAGAAGTAATTTTTCTTATCCAGCCAGTTGATTTCGGTGAGGTAATGCAGCGGCCCGAGAATGGCATAAGAGAACAGAAACAGTTGGAATGGGAATTGAAATGCAAAAAACAGAGTGACCCAAATCAATAAGAAATTGGTGATTTCGATTTTTTTTGCCTCGCCCATGAATAAAACGGGAAATTAGGGAATTTTCAGGCATAAAAAACCCCAAATTCGCTAGAATTCG
>CANHXF010000134.1 GCA_947464515.1 Flavobacteriales bacterium | reverse complement strand
TCAATTGGATGTGGGTATGGGCGGACAAGAATCGCTCAAATATCTCTATGGTATGGGATCGCTCACTTTGAGGTATACCCCAAACATTAGAACAGAATTCAAATGGATGCTGAATCATACCTCCATTGAAGAGCAGGAGATTTTTGATGTGGAAGGCTTGTATTATTTATCGCAATTGGATCGCGACATGGGCTCTAAAACCTATGGCAAACCATTAAAAACACTCGGTTACGGCTATTACATCGATCATGGTAGAAACCGAATGATGTCAGGCGTAACACAATTCGCGCACATCGGAAAAATTGGAAAATCCACCGATGCATTTTCGTGGAATTACAGTGTTCGATTGAACAAAGAAAGTGTTGTCGATAAGATTGCGGAATGGTATTACAACGATAGCGCCGGATATAACATCGCACCGTTTGGAAGAATGGAGGATAGCATTCTTTTCGACAATTATATTCTCGCCAAAAACACCTTAAGTTCCTACCGCGGCAAAGCACATATCGCTGGGCAGTGGAGACTGAGTAAGCGTCAGCAAATTTGGCTTACTTCAGGCATTCGAACCCAATATTGGACAGTAAACCGTGAAATGCTGATAATGCCAAGATTGAGCTTGAGCTGGGAACCCCATAAATCGTTCAATGAACGTCAGCGTTCCGATGCCGCCAAAAAACCCGATGTCCTTTACAAATTGGCGATTGGAGCATACCATCAACCAGGATTCTACAGGGAATTACGAAATTTCGATGGCCAATTAAACCGTCAGTTACTAGCGCAAAAGAGTTGGCATGTTGTAACGGGATATGAGCGATATTTCTTCAATGGAGGTCGCAAATTCAAATACACGGCAGAGGCTTATTACAAAGGGTATCAGGATTTGGTTCCCTACCTATTCGACAATATTCGGATTCGATATTATGGCACCAATTCAGCCAACGGCTTTGCTTGGGGCGTTGACCAGCGAATTTATGGAGAGTTTACCAAAGGATTAGAGAGTTGGTTTACTTTGGGCATCATGCAGACCAAAGAAAAAATCACTTACAACGATGAAGTGACGGGGAATTCGATTACCACGGATTATTTACGTCGTCCTACCGACCGTCGCGTGAATTTGGGCGCAGTTTTTCAGGATCAAATGCCCAATAATCCAAGTTTAAGAGTGAATTTGACGATGAACATCGGAACAGGCATTCCCTATTATTTGGATGGCAAGGCCCGATATACCACAACGCCGAATACGATACCTCCATATCGTCGGGTTGACATAGGATTTAGTAAGATATTTGAACCCAAAAAGTACAAATGGGTTGGGAAAATGGGCATGAGCAATGCTTGGTTAAGCATCGACATATTCAACTTGCTCGACATCAACAACGTAATCGGATATAGCTGGGTCAAAGACCTACAAAACAACCGTTACGGCGTGCCGGATTATCTTACCGGAAGACGCATCAACATCAGACTTTACGGTAGCTTTTAATTGCCACCACCGAATGGGACATTTCCACCAGGCGTAGGCGTCGCACCACCGGAATTCCCTGTACCCGAAGGAGGACTTCCCGCACCATTGTTCAAGGCTGCTTTTTCTTCCTCACACTTAGCCAATCTTGCTTTTGCGTCGTTTAGTTGCGCCTGCGCTGATTTCAATTGAGATTGCAAAGAGTTTACTTCCGATGTTTTGGCGTTCAATTTGTCTTGCAAATCTTTTATAGCCAATGCCTTATCTTCCATCAATTTTTGACATTCATCCAAGCTCTTTCTGCCCGCATCCACTTCCCCATTCAACTCGGTGATGGTCAATTTCAATTTGGCGATCTCTGATTTCAACGCATCCATTAAAGCCATCATATCAGTAGAGCTAGAATTACTACCCGCAGTGGCTAATTTATCTTCGCAGGCTTTCAAATCCGCTTTTAGTTGTTTCAGGGCCTTCTGACAGTCTTGATATTCTGCCATCACAGCGTCGTAGGCGTTTTTCTTGGATTCCAAATCCACCAATGCTTGATTTAGAGAATCGCGCGTTTTACTGCAATCATTACCCGTTGATGCATTTTTCAATGCGATTTCCAATTCGCTGATGCGTTTTTTCGCTGCTTCCAAATCTGACAATGCCTTATCCAATTGATCTTTAGGAATACACAATTTCAGTTTTGCTTCCAAATCTTTGGTCTTGGACTGTTCCGCTAACAGCTGCTGTTTGATGTCGGACACAGATTTCTTCAAAGCCTCTAGTTCCGAAGCCAATCCGGCTGATTTGGATTTCTCCGCTGCTAAAAGCTGTTCCAATTGGGCAATCTTAGTTTTGTATGGCGTACAATCTTCACCCACTGCCACTGCTTTCAGCTGATCTTCCAAACGCTTTTTATCTGCCTTTAAGAGTTCGATTTCCTTATTCGCATCGGCCAAAGCCTTAGCACAATTGTTCGACTTCGCCTTTTCTGTGGCCAAATCCATTGACAATTTCTGATTTTTATATAATTCAATTTGCAATAAGCTATCGCATCGCTTGGCTTGCTTATCCACGGGGGTAATAGCAACTGCTTTGATTCGTGCATTTTCTGCTTTTAATTTTTCGATTTCGAAACGGGCCCGATCTAATTCCAATCGAATTCTATCATCATCAGCCTTCAACCGATCGTAATCCCCTTTCCATTTAACAAGATCAGTTTCACAATTCTTGGCCTTGTTACTTGCTTCAACCTCTTTCAACTGAATGTCGGCAAGTTGCTTTTTCAAAGCTTCTTCCCTATTCCTGCAGTCATTCAAAGCCTTTTGAGACGCAGGATTAATGGGTGTTGGGATATTTTTATTCACCACAATTGTATCGCGTTTGATAACAGTTTTGATTTCTGTTTTGATAATGGTATCGCGCACGATTTTAATCACAGTATCACGAACGATTCTGACCACAGTATCACGAACTAATCTCTCAGTAACGTCCACCGGAGGAGCTATACTATCATTGTTGAGCTTATCATATTCATCGGTATATCTATTACAGTCACCAATTTTTGACCTAAACCCAATATAAAAACTAGCCCCTTGCGTCCCGGTATTTCTCATGAAATTACCCAATCCCCAAAGGTTGTTACTACCAATAATAATTGGACCAAATCGCACAAAACCACCCACTTGCAATTCGTTATAGTCGTTGGCTAGGCTAATAGGCATACCGTATTCAAATCTCTCTCCTTGATATCGTGGAACAAAGCTCAACGACGAAGACCGACGAAGACCAGGCATATCGACCGGCTTTAAGCTATGGACCAAATAACCACCCAAGTGCCATTTACCGGAGCGAATATCCATTTGCATATTGAATGCCATAGGCGTGTAAGTGGTAAATGAACGAAGCGGATTAGCACCCACATTCGCTGCTGCCGTTCCAATTTGATCAAATGCATTGGGGCTTTGGTTCACACTGTTTACCCCGTATATCTGTCCAATTGCAAAGGCTGAATCCATTTTATAGATACCATTTGTAACACCCATCTGGTAACGCGTACCATCATAAGCGATGAAACCAATATCGGTTAAACTCGCGCCAAATTTGACTTTATAGGTGCGCTGCAATTCACGTTCACAGCCAGAAAACGCACTTAAATCCATCTTCATTCCTGGTCTGATTTCGTACATAAATCCTAAATCAAAACCCGCACCCACTCCAGACATCGAACCAAATTTCAATCCCAACGGAGCATTCATTGTGCTGGATGCCGATTGAGCATCGGTAAACATGTAAGCACCATACAATTGATTGATTTGTAAATCATTATTTCCTTTGTATTGCACATCAAAACTACTTGCACTCAAATGTGCAGCACCCATTCCAATCAACAATTTCGTGGTAGCACCCCATTTAAAAGCAGAGGCCCCTTTTCTAGCATTTGCATCGCCGGCATAAGAACCAAATGAGAAATAATATTCTTGGTATTTATCAGTGTTAAAAGCAAATGGTGTTTGATTCTTGATGGTTCCGCCAATTTTCTTGTCCCATTCCGACCTTCCGTATCGTAAAATATTCCCTAAATCTGGATTTACCCCCTGAAAATTGAAACCTGAAACCCCTTTTATACCCAATCCAAAACCCACTTTATTGTCGGCCATAAAAAACATAGACGGACCATACGTCTCATTCAAATAATTCAAGCTCCAATTCTGATTTTCAGTTTTTGGCATCCACGACTGATCCATGCGTAAACTGCTCGATTCATGTTTCCATGAATTTGCAAAACTGCTTTGAGCATCCAAAGAAGTACCCCACCAGTTCACGTAAACTCTTTTTGAATAGTTCGATGCAACATTCGCGGGATTCATAAACACCGAATAAGGGGTATTCAAATCACCCACTACCAAACCCAAAGGCTGCTGGGCAAAGAGTTGACCCGCGCAAGAAAAAATCAATGCGAAAATGGCTGTTTTAAAGCGGTTTAAATTCATCATAGTATTCATTTAGGATAAAAAACAAAGTTATGTCAATGCGTGCAAAAAGCCTATCTAACCAAATATGTGCCAAATTTCATCCGTGCAAAGGTCCAATTTGACGAATGATGTAAATAAACTGTGAAGCGTATCTTAAATTTGAGACCCTTACTATGAAGAAGTTTCTCAAGTATTTTATTACCCTATTGGGCGGATTTGCTCTAGGCATCATTTCAATTGCTTTGGTATTTGGCATTTTCATCTCTGGACTCACCTCGCAAATTGGTAATTCAAAGGAAGAAGAATTGTCCGAATCAACCATCCTGAATTTAACGCTAGGATCCGAAGTAACAGAAAGAAGCGCATCCAACCCCTTGGATGAAATCATTTCTGCAGCCAGCAATGAGTCGCCTGCTTTGGGGCTCGACGATATTATCAACGGACTTAAGAAGGCCAGCAAAGACAGCCAAGTGAAAGGGATTTATTTGGATTGCGGTAGTTATGGCGGCGGAATGGCCACGGCGGAGGAGATTAGAAATGCAATTCTACTATTCAGAAAGTCGGGCAAAACAATCGTCGCTTACAGCGGCTTATATTCAGAATTGGGTTACTACATCGCTTCAGCCTGCGACAAAGTAATTTTAAACCCACGGGGTTTTCTTGAAGTCGATGGGATTTCGGCCAAATTTGTCATGTACAAAGGCCTGTTCGATAAATTAGGGGTTGATTTTCAGGTTTTTCGCGTAGGCAAATTCAAATCTGCGGTTGAACCTTTCATCCAAAAGGAAATGTCCGATGCTAACCGCGAACAAGTCACAGCCTACATCACATCGTTGTACAAATTTCAAATCAAGAACATCGCAACAAGCAGAAAACTGCAAATGGATTCTGTTTGGCAAATCGCGATGCAATCCAAGGCGCAGTTACCCAAAGACGCAAAAGCGTTGGGCTTGGTCGATGCGCTAGAGTATGAAACCGAAGCCAAGAGCATCGCAGCCAAAGAGGCAAAAATGAG
>CANHXF010000133.1 GCA_947464515.1 Flavobacteriales bacterium | reverse complement strand
AGACGCGTTTTTTATGAATTTCGTTTCCCCAATCACCCACACTAAATTCAAATGCGTTCTATTCGATACACTTAAAATGGCAAATCATCATCCTCGAAAGGATTGCTGGCTGTGCTATTCACACTTTGATCGCCTGATGGCATTGCATCAAAACTCGGCGCGCTATTGGTTCCCCCAACTGCACTTCCCGCATTTTGTTTGGCCACATTCCATGCGCGAATATCAGTGTACCAACGACCGTTATACTCTCTACTCTCAACATCGACAGAAATTGTCAAATCCTGACCATCTTGAATATTAAACTTAGAAATTTTGTCGCCCCATAGGTTAAAACAAACCTTTTTGGGATACTGGCCAGGGACCTCAATGATGAATTCCTGTTTCTCCCATGTGGTACCATTCTTGGCACTTCCCGTCTGCTTCGGCAGAGTCTGAACAATTTTACCTGTAATTTCCATATCGCAAATCTATTTTTTTGTTTTCCATTTCAACTGCATTCATCCCTCAACTAATCCACAACTACATGCCTTCTTGTCCACCAGGTGGCTTTAAATCATCATTTTGCAGCTTGCGATTCACTGGCTTGGGCTTTTCAATGGTGAGCGACCCAAACTTATAATCAAAATTCACCCGAACGCCCCACATGTTTAAGCGCTGAACGTTCTTATAATCGAAATCTTGCCCCGAAGCCCGAGTAATGAAATCCATTTTAGGGATGAATGGATTATCTAATCCAAACCCCAAACCACCTTTGTCATTTTTAAACCTGCGCTTTACCCCCAACATATGAAAAAACCAATTGGTTGTAAAACCCTGTAAAGTATATGTAGGCGCATTAAACCTACCCCATAATTCAACTTGCCACTCTTTCGTGATTTTTACGCTCAATTTTGTACCCGCGTTATAGGTCAATCCCTTATTTCTAGCGCCTTTCAAATAACCTGTATCTATCCCACTGCGAATATCTACCCAACCCAATCCACCGTTAAACGTAAGCGTCCAATCATTTCCTCTCCACTTCCCTTTGTAATTCATATTGACATCGAATCCCGAAGTGTAATTGATACCAATATTACCATAGGTGGTCCTATAAACCTTATCCTCACCCACATATCGCATCGTTTCTATAGCGTTTCCAATCCTACGGTGATACACATTCAATCCCCAGCCACCAATTTGTCCGTAATTCCCTGTTGATATCTCATAATTGTTCGATACCTCTGCATTTAAACGCGGATTGCCAGTTGTGATATTCAATGGATCAATAAAATTGGTATATGGATTCAAATAAAATAAACTAGGTCGTTGAATTCTCTTGGTATAGGTGAAACGCAAAAAACCGGCCTTTCCAATCACCCGATTTAAATTGATATAAGGTATAAAGTTCTGATACGGACGACCTGTATACGACTCTTTTAATGGCTGATAAATCACACCCCCAAACTGGGTTGACTCATGTCGAATTCCAGATTTGATTGAGAATTTACTCGACGCAATCCAAGTGAGTTGAGAATACAAAGCCAAAATATTCTGATAGTAGTCGAACCGATTGTTGCGCGCCGTGATTGACTCATAATTGTTCCTTTGAAAATTAAAGCTATCGTAACTATAATTACTAATAACCGACCTTAATGTGGTTTTCAATCCTGTTTCCCAAAGCAATTTGGCATGCAAAGGCTCTGTATAATCCACTTGCATTGAAATCTCATTGTTCTTTCCAATATTCAAACTCTGCTCTTTACGGGTTTCCAAGTCCGCTTCTGTCAATCGTGTAAAATGATAATCCGTATTGTCTTGACTCCCACTGTATTGAGCCGAAATCCCCAATTCCCTGCCTACTTTGTCGAAATTTTTACGATAATCCAAATTCACATCTAAACCATATCCATAGGTAAAATTGTTGGTGACTTGCTCCCACAAATAATTCAAAGGCAATGAGGAAACGCCGCTGTAGGTAACGACATCATTGTCGGAATTTCTCATGCGGGTACTTGTTGTTGCAGAAACCGACAGTCCGCTTTTTTTGTTAAATTGATTATCCATCGAAAGCGTAAGCCTTGGACCGCCACCCCAATTCACCACATCATTGTTCTGCTTTAATCCGTAACCAATCCCATTGACAGTATTCGTCCTGTTTGTCCAACCCGACCCCCATGAGCGCCAAAAATGTCCTCCCAATTTTATACTGAAATTCGTATTGCCATTCTGAATCGAAACATCCCCTCCCAAATTCGCACTTCGGGTCCCAAGCCCCATATTCATTGAACCCGTCTTGCCCTTCAATCTAACTTGCTTCAGAATAATATTGATGATACCCGCAGTTCCCTCTGCATCATATTTCGACGAAGGATTTGTGATTACTTCCACTTTATCTATTCCATCCGCGGGAAAAGACCGCAGTGCATCGGCAACATTCCCGGCCATCATACCACTGGGCCGACCATTAATCAGCACCTTTAAATTCCGACTTCCACGAATCGATACATTCCCATCCATATCCACCTCAACCATTGGAACTTTCGACAACAAATCCGCAGCAGAACCGCCCTTTGATGTGATATCTTGTGAAGCATTATAAACCAAACGATCAACTTTATTTTCAATCAATGGACCCGACACTTTAATATCAACGCCCATCATCTTTTCCGACTTCCCTAAAACGGAATCTTTGGCAACATCCAACGCTTTCCGCAGCGAATCGGTTGTCACAACCCTACTGCCAACTGAATCCAAAACTTGCGCACCTAAAAACTGCCCACACCCCAAAAACAAGAAAAATACCAAACCCAAACTGCGCAAATTCATAATTTACTACAAAGAAAGAAAGGAATCTCCACATTCAGGGAGTTCGCCGTTGAAATTGACATTAAATAATCGTTTATTTACTTTGCACGCATCGCCTCAACCGGATTCAACCGCGCCGCCTGTCTGGCCGGAATAAAACCCGCCACGATTCCCACAATCGCAGAAACCCAAAGTCCCAACTGCGTATCTGAAGCGCTTAACACCAAAACAAACCCCTCACCCATGGTCTCTTTTAAAATGGCATTCAACCCCAAAAATGTCAGCCAGACAAAGAGTAATCCAATCAATCCTCCTATCAAACAAAGCCAAATCGCCTCCAATAAAAACTGCACCTGAATAAAAATATGCGGCGCGCCCAAAGCCTTCTGAATACCAATTTCCTTCGTCCGCTCCTTCACACTCACAAACATAATATTCGCCACCCCAAAGCAGCCCACAATCATTGCAAAACCACCAATCACAATACCAATATTCTTGATTTGAGTAAACAACTGCGAAACCGCCTGCGTAATCATCGTCATCCGATTCACCGCAAAAGTATTTTCCTTCCCCGGCTTGATTTTCCGATGCTGCCTCATCAACTGCCCCACCTCAACCGATAAATCATCCAAGTCTACCCCATTTGCCGCCTTTACCATAATCTGCGCATCGTCGTTCTCGCGATACGAATACATCCCCATACCCATTTTAAGCGGAATGAAAACCCTATCGTCCTTTGAATTATCGATAATACTTGCCCCCTCCGCAGCACAAACACCCACAACCCTACAAACCCGATTTCCCACGCGCACAACATTCCCGATTGCGTTGGCACGACCAAAAAGCTGTAGAGCGATATTATTTCCCAGTATCACCACCGGCCTACCACCCCTGCTTTCTTCCAGCGTAAAGGTGCGACCATATTCTGCCGCGATGCGCTGAATTTCTAAATATTGATGCGAAACACACCCTACAGAAACCCCCTCTAAGGTCACCCCCTCGGCCGCCAACTTCTCTGTTCTTCCGAAATTAAACCCCACACTCTCAACGCGATTCTTAGACAATTTCGACTCCAAAAACAAAGCTTCTTCAGGCGAGGAAACGGGCCTGCTCAAATACTTCCACCAAGGATAATTGCCCCCAAATTCATCCCAAGGCCATTTCTGAACAAACAAAACTTGGGTTCCATATTTGGTAAATTGATTGTTGATATTGGTTTCAAGCGAATGAACCAAAGCATACACGGCAATAATGCAGTAAATTCCAATCGTAATACCCAAGACCGACAAAACACTTCTCAGCTTATTTTGCCTTATTGCGGAGACTGATACCCGCATCGTTTCACTGAAAAAAATCTTGAGATTCACAATTGCTTTTTCAAAAATAGATTATTCAACAGGTTTCTCCTCTGTGGTGGTTGTAATTGGCGTTTTCTTTCGTCGGAAAGTCTCAAATTCACGACGATACAACGCCCCTCCACCCAAAGTATTTCCCGACACACCATTGGTAATTGAACCACTTTGCTGCAGCAGCAAATTATTACTTCGAGAGAACATTTTTAATCTCCAATTCTCATTTCGAGTGGAATATTCGAGATTGAAATTCAACGGTACGGCAACACTATTCACCAAAACCGCTACGGTAGGATCGTAGTTCAAGTTAAGCTTTAGACGATCACTCAAATTCCATTCGCTATTTACAAAGACTTGGGTATTGCTACTTGTCCCACTATTCCTCCTCACATCATCAATATTCACCTGAATCTTTGTCTTAATACCATACTTCTGAAAGATATCATTCACCACGTTAGATGCGATATTCGATACGCTGTTCCCCGCAACACCTGCACCACTCACCACGTTGCCACTCGTTGGGTTACCACTGGAAAACGAAGGGGGTAAAAAGTTACCAAAAATCAACAATGCAATCGCCTGTCGCATCGTTTCATCTTTGTCTTGCCGAATCCTCTGAATCACCGCATTCACATCGCTATTGCTTCCCGCACTCACGGCCAATTCAGGAGCCTGCAAATCAAATCCAATCTGTGGCCTCATCAAACTACCGTTGATATTCAATACACTCACAATCAGTGTAGGCGGATAATTGGTACTAGATGCGTTACCACTTCCTACCATCAACTGTGCCGGAGAAATTCTCTTTTCGATTTTGCCCGATAGCGCAAGATTTGCATCGTAAGGATCTCCAACCCAGGTGATTTTACCCCCTTCCGTTAGCGTAATTTTCTTTGTCAACAAGTTGATTCCCGGCAACGAAAAAACATACAACCCAGATTTTATAGTATACTGACCATTTAAAAAGAAACGCTCGTTTTCATCATACAAAATCCTGATATCGCCTGTTCCGCGACCTTTGATCATATCCCCCAATCGCTTATCAATCAAAAATTCCGTTTCCAAGTCCGGGGTAGCTCGAATCATCAAATCAATATTACCCATACCAGACGAGGATTTTTTGGACTTAGAATTCCCTACCACCTTGCCAAAATGATCCCTAAAAACAATATTCCCAGCCACCGTATTTGCACCGAGAGTGGGGTAGAGAATACTCAACTTACTATTTTCGGAGGGCGTCATATCCATCTTGATATTGATCTTGTCCAATGGCCCCCAAACCCTGCAACTTCCATTGCCCCAAGCGGTGCCATAAAACAAATCATTATCGGCTTCCGT
>CANHXF010000132.1 GCA_947464515.1 Flavobacteriales bacterium | reverse complement strand
TTTCAAATCATCCAAAATAAGATTCAAATAAATGATCTCAGTAGATTCTCTCATGGCATCTCAATAATAAACAGTGATTATTTAAGTACAATAGGTAAATCAATAATTTATAAAAACGAGACAAATGCCCAGGCTTTCGCAAACAATAAAAACATCGCACTAAAAGTGAGCGAATCGAGTTCAAACTTGAAAATTGAATGTAACAGTAATACAAATATTAGTACGGATTGGGTTTTTAATCCGTTTACGAATATCACTCAAATTGGCACAACCAATTTGGCGGCTGGAAATTCATTTGCAAAAGAAAGTTTTTGCCCTGCTTTAAATGATGTTCCAGACTGGTACCATGCAGAACTAATCCAATATTATTACAATGGTAATTGTGCGAATTTCCCTGCAAAATTACCTATGCCAAAGAATTTCCCTGTCCCTGGTGTTACCTTCCCAAATCCGATAGGCGTTAATTCAAACAACTGCCCTGACTCGAGTTCTTGTCACGTTTCTCGTTGGACCCCGGAATTAAATACTAGTTACAGTGGGAGTGTTATTTTTTTTCCGCCAGTTCCTCCACCAAATGATAATCTCAATGAGAATCAAATAAATGAAGAAAAAAATCGGATTTTACATGGAATTCCTTTGATTGACAACAATTCCTCCATTCCAGTAATCTCGGATATGAACTCAGAAAGATCCGCCATTCAAAAAAATGAAACTTATCAAATCTACCCTAATCCAGTTTCGCTTGAAAATCCAAGGTTGAGTTTTTCTAATTTTTTGATTTCCGACAACAGAGTTAAAGTTCATAACTTAAGTGGACAAGATATTGACTTCGAATTTATTGATGTAAACACAATCCAATTGAATAATATTTCAAAAGGAGTGTACATAATAAAAATAATTAACAGCAATCATACGTATTCAATTAAATTTGTTGTAATTGACTAATCCTTGAAATTATTCATTATCATATTATTATGTAGTTTTTCAGGCTATTGTTACGCTCAACAAAGCAATCATTGGGTGGTGCAGGGGTATGAAGAAATTGTAGACACTTGCATTAGCTGGTCTAACCTTGACACCTTGAAAAAAACAAACTACTTTGATATTGATTTAAATTCTCCGGAAATAACGGTTAATAAAATAAAAAGCAATCGAATCAAATACAATTATTATGGAACACCGCCGAATGCCTCATATCATAAAATATCACAAGGGTATCAAACTATTTCCAATATTAAAGGCGAGTTGCTCGCCTATGTTTTTAACAATATTCTCTACAACAACAAAGGTGACTCCATAGACTATTTATCACAATATGGAGGTAAGCGCGGGATTGCTTCTCACATTGGAATTTCGGATACATTCACACTATATTACATCCAAAGTAAAACGGAGTATAACGCCACGAGTTTTGAAAGTCAATATTTTAACACGAACGAGCAAAATCAGCCTCCATTCAAATTTGACAACGATTCATTTTATTTAATGGAGGTTACATATTTCCAAAAGAAGCGTATTAAAAAGAAGAGAATCAGTGAATTTGCAATGCGAGGCAACATTAATTTATTACAAAGCAATGTTGTATTTTTTACCAATAATTTAAAAGAATTTAAAGTTCAATTTGTTTGGGATAAATTTTTGTATGATGTCAATATATCCAAAAAATATCAGTTAAATCGCAAACAAATTATTTATCATACCACTAATAAAGAAAACTATCGTTTCCCCTTCTGGTTTGATCCTGATATTGGAACTTCCACTCCCTCAGAACTGGTGGTATCTCCTTCTGGCCGATGGACCGTGTACAATTGGTATAATTCAATTTCCATTAATAATTCTTATAAATATTCTATTTCTCAAGTTACGCTGATAGATAATAGTGGCAATTTGAATTTTAAAGATATTGTCAGTGATTCTGGCAGAGTTGACAATGACAAAATTAGTTATTGGAAAAATGCGGTCTTCACCAAATACGACTCAACATTTTTGCTGCGAGAAACACTATTGCAATATGCAGGTGAACTTACCCCCGTGCGAGTCACAAACAGAATTTTAGAGGTGAGTATTCAAGGTAATAATTTTAACAAAACTTATTTTGAATTGAAAATTGACTCACAATTTACAACAGTGAAAAATTTTAATGGTTCTTATCAAACGCTTAGAGATTTAATCTTAGCCCCAAATGGAGAAATTTATGCATTTGTCAAGAAATATTCACCCAAAAATCTATCCAACGGACAAATTTATTGGTTTCTTAGTTTCCATTTGGCTAAATTCATCAAAGCACAGTCCTTTTATGGAATTGCAGACCCAATAAAAGTTATTGAGGGATTTAATAATCACTACAATTATGGGGGCTTTGGCAGTGATGGAGACAATATCTTTTTTCCAGCCACTCCAACTCCTTACCATTACATCAACTTTACCAACAAAAGCATCTGCAATGATTTAACCCATGAATTCACCAATGAAACGGACACCAATTGGTTTGATCACTTTTGGTGGTTTTGGGGCGATGGTGATTCCACGAAATCTGTAAAGTCACAAACAAAAATCCGACACCAATATTCTAAGCCAGGGAAATACAAGGTGTTGCTCAAGTCTATCACCGCCGATGGTGGTTGGGTCTGGTATTCGGATTCTGTGGAGATTCTTCCAGAGCCCATCGCAAAGTACCATACCAAAAACACTGTTGGCTGTCAATGGATTGCCGTTGAGTTTTCTGATTCATCCATCCTTCAAAAGAAAAGTCATACTTGGAAATGGGATTTTGGCGATGGTACTGATAGGAGCTTGACTTCGCCCGGCAACATCATGCCCAAAAACAAATCCATCAAGCACACCTATACCACCTCTGGCAAATTCAATGTACAACTGCAAGTCAGCGATGGCAGGTGCGTCGACACCTTCAAGGCAACCCAAAACATCTCAATCCTGCCCGCACCAAGGCCGGGAATCGCCATTGACAAAACCACTGGATGTTCACCTTTGAACGTTGAGTTTGGACGCTTGTTTACCGATCCTTCAGATTCAACGGTATATCATTTCAAACCATCGTTGGTGCCGAACAATCGATTTGATGAAGCAATCAACAAAGTCCTTATTCAACAGTCTGGTAAAATCATTTTATATCAGAAACTGTATGGGCCTTCCGGTTGTATCACGCAAGATTCAGTTCCATTGAAGATTACACCTGGAATCGCTGCTGGAAATAAGCCTCAACTCAAACGCAGCACGGTCTTGAACAACACTACCACACTCACCGAATGGACGCCCGTTCCTTATGCTAAAAACTATCAAGTGTATCGCAATGGGCAGTTACATGCTGTTGTGAACGATACAATTTATAAGGATTACCTGTCGGAGGAGATAGACCAATCACACATATACGAGATCCAAGCCAAAGATAGTTGCGACAACCTAGGTGGCTTAAAAAGCAATATCGGGAAAACGATTTTCTTGAAAGTCACGGAGGTAGAAGCAATGTCAAAATCCGACTTCCCAACGGCTTTACTCACGTGGTCGCCCTACGAAGACTGGGTCAAAAATGGTGGTGTTAAAAAGCATGAATCCTTTAGCAACTACGATATTGAAACATCTAATTGGCAGCCTTTAAATAACCTACAGGATACGCAATTCAGCGACAAAGATTTCGTACAGCCCAAGAAATTTCAGAAGTGCTATATCGTAAAAGCCCAAAGCAGCGACCTCGCCTATGAATCGCAAAGCAACAGTTATTGTTTGGGATATCAGGCCACTTTGTTTGCGCCCAGTGCATTCACGCCCAATGGTGATGGATTGAACGATGAGTTTGAAATTTTCAATTATGGGTTTGACCATTTCACACTGTCTATTTTTAATTCTTGGGGTCAAAAAATACATGAGCAGGAAGGGTCATCCGCAATTTGGAAACCCGCTACGGATATTCCACAAGGAGTTTATGTATACACGGTTAAGGCTTCTCGTGAGAATAAAGAATACACGTTCAGCAGTACGGTGACGTTGCTCAAATAGAGATTTTAAGATCCTATTTCCTGATTGAATCTTGCTAAAAGAAAACCAAGCAAGATAAAACCAGCAAATCAAGCATCTATACCCTATTTGATATTAAATAAATACCAAAAATGATACTAAATCTATCGGTTGGAACTACATAAATTCGCAGCATGTCTTTTAATCCTAATGAAAATCACTCAATAACATTAGCGGCAGCTTCTGTTATGACCAAAGCTTATAGAGACGCCGATGTTAATTCAAAGATTGGTGGCTTTTTCGGAAAAGATGCTATTCAAGCAATTTTAAATCAACCTACTTGTGTCGGACTTAAGTTTTATTTCGCTCTTGACAACGGAAACCTCACGTTGGTATTATGTGGCGCAAAAACTGATGAAAACGATTTGTTCGAAGGTGTTCTCGCCGAAGACTGCAAACCTGATCCCCCACATCACTCCACAAACAATCCATTAAATAGTTAATTGATTTTTTTAAGTCTAAAATTTTCAATTTACATAGCCCTACTTTGTTTGGGCTATTTGAGATATGTCAACTCAAGTGATCGAAAATACATGATATTTTCTATTCTTGGTATTTTAGACATAGTAACTAACCTGATTGATCAATTCATATTAACATCTAATCTAGAGCTATTACTGATCAATAATTTGTTATCAGTAGGATTGTACTTCATATTTTTTTTAGCGGTTAAAAATATAACAATTTCACGCACAAAACTAACAACTTTATACACTCTTTTATTAACATATGCCTTTATCTTGTTCAGCCAAGATTGGCCAAAAACAAATATCGATTTATACTCAAAATATGGATACTTGAACACCTTAGAGTATTCAAATTTTTGTTTTGCTTCGGCAATCATTTGCCTAATATTGTGCACCCAAACTACAATTAAAATCGTTAAAAGCGATACGCCTTCATTGAATATCATATTTATAATTTCTGGGATAGCAATATACAATATTGGTGCTCTTGCTGAGTTTGGAATGGGTGCATATTTTATTACAGAGAGTCATTCACACAATGAATTTTTAAACTTACTGATTCCTATGAGGTTGTACACTTCAAAATGCTTTATTTTAATGGGTCTAATATGGAAAAATTAGACCAGTTCACCCTAACCTTTTACTTTTCTAGTCTATTCATTCTAGGCATTATTTTCATCTTAATTTTGGTTACACTCAATGCCAAAAAACGAACATTGCTGGATGTCCAGAGAAAAGAATTGGAATTTGAAACCATACTCAACAAAGTACAACTCAAATCCGTAGAAGATGAAAGAAGAAAATTAGGCAGTATTTTGCATGATGACCTTGGCCAATTATTAACCTTGATTCACATGCAGCTTTCTGAATTGAAAAAAAATGATAGGGATAATTCATCGCTCAAAATGATTGAGGACCTCTGTAACTCAGCATCAGAAAGGTGTTCATCTATTTCAAAGATGCTCTTTCCGGCAACATTAATTCGCCTTGGATT
>CANHXF010000131.1 GCA_947464515.1 Flavobacteriales bacterium | reverse complement strand
TACCATTTCCAAAATCGTTCGAGATCGTCAAATCATGCAAAGATGAAAATCGAATCGCTACGAAATAACCAAGCCATTAAAAATCCCAAATCACACCAATCGAAGGCTGTAAGAATCCACTTGAATTCACCAAATACTCTCCTTTGTAAGATGGCACCGGAGCCGATGGATCAGAAATCAAATTGCCCGCCGCATCCTGCGCAGCAATCAACGTTTGAGGACCCAAATAAGCATTGTTCAAGGCATTCTGAATATCCATATACAAATTCAACGACGCCTTCTTGAAATACCATACCTTGTCAACGCGGATATCCAATTGGGAGAAATTTCCCAATCTACCCGCATTCAACAAAGCATAATTCGGCAAAGCAGTTCCTCTCACATCCCAATTCGTTTTCACCAAACTGCGAGAAACATCATCCGGCGTATATGGACGACCTGTGGCAAAACGCAACTTCGCTCCCACTTCCCAATTGCGCTTTAGTTTGATACCGCCCACCATGCTTACCGTATGTCGGCTATCCCATGCACTGCGAACCGACTTGCCGTTTTTGTCATCGAACTGACTCCAGCTAAGTGTGTACGAGAGGATGCCATACAATCCGGAACGACTTCTACGCTGAAGCAAAAACTCCATTCCGTAGGCCTTTCCTTTTCCCACTGAGCTAATCGGCTCGTTGCCCAAAACCGCAAAATCCGTCCCCAAATTCCCTAAAGAAATACTATCGCGCAAAGCAAACGGATAATTTGAATAGTTCTTATAGAAACCCTCCCAAGTGATTTTGGTATCCTTCACTTTGTTATACTGCAAACCCGCCGCGACCATGCGATTTCGCATGTATTTCACACGATTCAAGTTATCGAAACTGCCCTGGGCATTCCTGTAACCCAAAACGGTGTAGCTCGGCAACTGTGAAAACTGACCCATATTGGCATTAAAGAACAAACCTGAAATCGCTGTCGGCAAGCTCGCACTCACACTCACTGTCGGCTGATTTAGAGGATTTGCCATCGATTTATTAAAACTATTGCCATCCAATCTACCCGCAAAACTCAAAGTACCTGTCCCCATTACGTTGCGGTAGCTGCGAACAAATCCGCTGTATTTAAACAACTCCAACAGGCTAATAAACTGAACGTCTTTCACCGTACCCGCAGTCCCTGGAGCGCCCGGAATTAAAACCTTTGCGTTATTGTCGACCCCGTATTGGACAAACTCCGTTCCGCCACCAACCAACAATTTCCAACGACCCAAATTGCGAGAATTTTCGATGCGAAGTTTGTTTTCCTCCTCCGTACTCGCATAGGTGAAAATGCGATTCGATTCCGAGCTTTCATCGTTGTTCTTGTATTTGAACGATGTATTGCTAAGCATGTTACGACTCAAAAAAGTCTGTGTCTTACTTTTCTCTCCAAAGTGGGTGTAAACAGTTCCAAATGTGTAGTTCCACTGCTTATAAACTGGCAAGTAATTCAAAATAAACTTATTGCTCTTGAGCTTTACACTATCCGTAATATTGTCGTTCACTTTCAAATTCAAGCGAAAGAAATCCACCGCACCCACCATCAAAAACGTAATATCATCTTTGTCGTTTAGCTTCACCTTAACTTTCGCCTGATAATCAATAAAATTTGGCAAAAATGGCAGACCCAAAACCGAAAACAATCCTTGCAAATAACTCTGACGGGCAGAAAAGATATAGGTCGTCTTTTTACTTAAAGGCCCATCGGCGGTAAAACCTACATCGCTGCTACCCAAGGTGAAACGATATTTGGCTTTGTTTGTATTACCATCCATCTGACGAAAATCCAAAACGCTGCTCAATCCATTGGCATAATTCACTGGAAAAGCACCCGTATAAAAGTTCACTTCTTTGATGAAATTCACATTCAGCATACCAACCGGTCCGCCCGTACTACCTTGCGTTTGAAAGTGATTGATGATGGGAATCTCCACCCCGTCCAAATAAAACTTGTTCTCTGATGGCGATCCACCGCGAATCACAACATCATTTCTGAAACCTGGGATACTGATTACACCGGGCAAACTCTGAATAATTTTACTGATATCTCTGTTTCCACCGGGGTTTCTTTCAATTTCACGAATACTCAATTTCTGCGACGATACTGGGCTTTCCGCCTCTCTGCGCTGTAAATTGGTTTTGCGAATATTGACTTCGCCAATACCTTGCGACAACGACTGCATCTCAATTACAACCTCCGGTGATTTGTCGTACGTGAACAACATCTCCGAAGAAGTTTCATTGTCATACCCATCCAACTGGGCTGTAACCGTGTGAAAACCTGGCTCCAACCCTTGAATCACAAAAGTTCCATCGGCGGATGTTAACACTTTATCGGTAGACTTATCTACACTCACATTTACATTAGATAAGGGTTTACGACTGGATAAATCCATAACCCGACCTTTAATCACAACTTGTGCGTGCAGAACATCATAAGCAAGCAAACTCAAAAAGATAAACAAAACTCTCATAAAAAATTAAACAAAATAACAAGGAAAGGGTTTGTGGATCGCAAAAAAAACTGAAAATATCTCTGGCAAAACGCAAAAAACCACCCCATCCATGAGCGCTCTTTATAAAATGTGCATGAAATGTCAGCCATTTCGTCATAATTACTGCTTGGCAAGATTTTCGCTAAGCCAAATAAACCTTAAATTCGCACACTTATCATGTTTGGAAATATCTTAAAATCATTCTCAAAAATGCTCGGCGGAACCTCCGCTGAAAAAGCATTAAAAGAAATAGATCCAATTGTGGATCAAATCAATGTGTTTTTTGCAGAATACAAATCGTTGAGCAACGATCAATTGCGGGGCAAAACAGATGAATTTGTTGGAAGGATCAACGAGCATTTGTCGGAAATCGACAATGAAATCGCGGATTTAAAAGCCCAACTTGCAAACGCCGAAGAATCAGACGTGGAGTTGCGCGACGAGATTTTTGGGAACTTAGACGCCATCGAAAAACGCAGAGACATCGCATTGGAAGAGATTTTGGTCGATATCCTCCCGGAAGCATTCGCAACCGTAAAGGAAACTGCCAGACGATTTACTGAAAATGATATCATCTCAGCGAAAGCCAACGACCTCGACAGAGAATTGGCGTTAAAACATGCGCACATCACCATTGAGAACGATCAAGTAAGCTATAAAAACGAATGGACGGCCGCTGGAGGAAAAATCCGTTGGAATATGATCCACTACGATGTTCAGCTGATTGGTGGTATTGCATTGCATCGCGGAAAAATCTCTGAGATGGCAACGGGAGAAGGAAAAACGCTGGTAAGTACGCTTCCTGCCTACCTCAACGCCCTTGGAAAACGTGGTGTTCACATGGTTACCGTAAACGATTACTTGGCACGTCGTGATAGCGAATGGAATGCCCCCTTGTTCAACTTCTTGGGACTTAGCGTGGATTGCCTTGAGTACCACAGGCCCAACAGCAATGAGCGTAGATTGGCTTATTTGGCCGACATTACCTACGGAACGAACAATGAATTTGGTTTTGATTATCTGCGCGACAATATGGCACATACGCCTGAGGAGCAGGTTCAACGAAAGCATCACTATGCGATGATCGATGAGGCGGATAGCGTTTTGATTGACGATGCAAGAACGCCGTTGATTATTTCTGGACCTACACCCAAAGGCGATATCCAACAGTTCGAAGCGCTTAAACCCCGCATCGAAAAATTGGTTGAAGCCCAAAAGCGATTTGTCAATTCTGCTTTGGTGGATGCCAAAAAATTGATTGCAGCAGGAAACAACGGACACAAAGAAGGTGAAGGTGGCCTTGCATTGTTGCGCGCTCATAGAGGTTTGCCAAAAAACAGAGCCATCATCAAATTGCTAGGTGAAAGCGGTGTGAGAGGCATTTTAACCAAAACAGAAAATTACTACATGCAGGATCAGCAAAAGGAAATGCCCTTGGCTGATTCGCCCTTATACTTCACCATCGACGAAAAATCGAACAGTGTTGATTTAACGGAAAAAGGACTAGAATTGATTACCCAAGGGGAAGAAGATGCGAATTTCTTCGTGTTGCCTGATGTGGGATCGGCGATGGCTGACATTGAAAAAAGCGCTTCATCAGACAAAGAGAAATTGGCGTTAAAAGATACCTTAATGCAAGAATTTGCCGAGAAAAGCGAGCGCATTCACTCGGTGCAACAGTTGTTAAAAGCCTATACTTTGTTTGAACGCGATGTGGAATACATCTTGGCCGATAGCAAAGTAAAAATCGTTGATGAGCAAACTGGTCGTGTCATGGAAGGTCGCCGCTATTCAGACGGACTTCACCAAGCCATCGAGGCCAAAGAAAATGTTCGTGTAGAAGCTGCCACTCAAACCTATGCGACCATCACCCTGCAAAACTATTTCAGGATGTATCATAAGTTGGCAGGTATGACGGGTACGGCGGAAACGGAAGCCCAGGAATTGTGGGATATCTACAAATTGGGTGTGATGGTAATCCCTACCAACAGAAATATTTCTCGGATCGATCAAGAGGATTTGGTGTATAAATCCAAGCGTGCCAAATACAATGCAGTCATTGAAGAGGTCGTTGCCTTGAGCAGCGCTGGTCGCCCTGTACTTGTAGGTACTACTTCGGTGGAAGTGAGCGAATTGTTGAGCCGTATGCTTCGATTGCGCGGTATCAAACACAACGTATTGAACGCAAAGCAGCACCAAAATGAAGCAGGGATCGTTGCGGAAGCCGGACTCAAAGGCGCTGTGACCATTGCCACAAACATGGCAGGTCGTGGAACAGATATTAAAATCGACGATGAAGTGAAATCATTGGGTGGTTTGGCCATCATTGGTACTGAACGACATGATAGTCGTCGCGTTGACAGACAGTTAAGAGGTCGTGCTGGACGTCAAGGCGATCCAGGAACTTCTCGTTTCTACGTGAGTTTGGAAGACGATTTGATGCGCATTTTCGGATCGGAAAGAGTGAGCAAATTGATGGATCGATTTGGTTATGGCGAAGACGATGTGATCGAGAACAAGTTAATGACACAGACCATCGAACGAAACCAAAAACGCATGGAGCAGAACAATTTTGGCGTTCGTAAGCGTTTGTTGGAGTACGACGATGTGATGAATAAGCAGCGGACGAACATCTACAGAATGCGTAGCAATGCATTGTTTGGTGAGCGTTTGAGCATCGATTTGAGAAACATGCTTTACAATTGGTGTAACGAAACAGTGACCCAATTCAAAGAGGCAGGCAGCTATCAAGAATTAGAATTGGAAGTGATTCGCACTTTGGCCATGGACTTGCCGTTTGATGAGGACACTTTCCACAGCACCAGAGATGCTGAAGTATTGGCGGAACAGTTGTTCGATAATCTTACGCAGCGATATCACGACAAAACAGAAACTATGCGCACCCAGGCCCTTCCGGTATTCAGAAATATTCGGACGGAGCAAGGCGAACGCATCGAAAATATCGTAGTTCCAATGACCGATGGTGTGCACAATTACCAACT
>CANHXF010000130.1 GCA_947464515.1 Flavobacteriales bacterium | reverse complement strand
TTTGGTTCATTCATGTGCGCCATCATCAAGAATCCACCGACGTCCATTCCAAGTTTTTTGGCTGCTTCGATGTGCTGCGCTGCGATATCCGCCTCGGTACAATGCGTCGCAATTCTCACACTCTCAACACCCAAATCCCTGGCGCGTTTTAGATCGTCAATCGTCCCGATACCCGGCAGAAGTAAGGTCGTTAGCCTCGCATGCTTCAACTGACCCGCAATACCTTCCAACCACTCCCAATCTGTATGAGCACCAAAACCGTAGTTAAAACTCGCACCCGCCAAGCCATCGCCATGCGCAATTTCAATGGCATCCACTTTTGCCGCATCCAACGCCAACGCAATTTCCGTCATCTTGGCCTTGCTGTATTGATGCTTGATGGCATGCTGACCATCCCTCAACGTAACATCCTGAATATAAACCTTTCTCATGCGATATCTCCTTTCTGATTGGCTGCCATTTTCTCAGCCGTAGCCAGCGCAGCACTTGTCATTATGTCCAAATTTCCCGCGTATTCCGGCAAGTAATGACCCGCCCCACGGACTTGTAACATCACCGTAGTTTTTAACCCACTCACCTTACCCAAACCTTCAATAAAAACGGCTTGTTCTGGCGATATTATTTCGAACTGCACCTCTTGATGCAATCGATAGCCTGGCACATATTGTTGTACTTCGGCCACCATCTCTGCGATGCTCTGTTCGATGGCTTTTGTATCGGCGAGTTCGCTCAAAGTAAACACGGTATCGCGCATCACCAACGGCGGTTCCGCAGGATTCAGAATAATGATAGCCTTTCCTTTGGTTGCCCCACCCACCTGTTCGATGGCATGGGCTGTAGTTTCCGTAAATTCGTCGATGTTGGCCCTAGTCCCCGGACCCGCACTTTTTGATGCGATGCTAGCGACAATTTCGCCGTAATGGACTTTGGCGACACGGTTAACGGCTGCCACCATTGGGATGGTTGCTTGACCGCCACAGGTTACCATATTCACGTTTGGCACATCCGCCAAGGAATCGAAATTCACTGGGGGCACCATGAATGGACCAATGGCCGCTGGCGTTAAATCTATCACGCGCTTGCCTTCAAATGCTTTGATTTTATCGTAATTATAGACGTGTGCTTTGGCCGATGTTGCATCAAACACAAATCCGATTTCGGGCCACAACGGATGATTCAACAAACCATCGATTCCTTCATGGGTGGTTGCCACGCCCATTCGTTCCGCCCTCGCCAAGCCATCGCTGCTGGGGTCGATTCCCACAAAAACGCCCATTTCTAGGTGCTTTGCAGTTCGCATGACCTTAATCATCAAATCGGTCCCAATATTTCCTGAGCCAATGATGGCTACTTTGATTTTCCCCATTTTATCTAACGCTATTTGTTATCCAAACTCAATTTTTTGTTTGGATTAATTATTCAAAAGTAAACGATACAGTGCCAAACCCTTCGATGCTTGCAGCGAAGGTGTCGCCGGCTTCGCCGGCGCACATCGGACCCAATGCACCACTCAACACAATATCACCCGCCTTTAACGGCGTACCCAATTCAGCGAATGTTTGGGCTAGCCAAACCAACGCTTTCAGCGGACTTCCCAAACAAGCCGCACCCACACCCTCAGAAACCAAGTCGCCATTTTTGTGCAATTGCATTTTTACCGCCGCCAAATCCAACTGGTTAACATCCTGGCGTACATCGCCCAAAACGAAATGACTTGCACTGGCATTATCGGCCACCGTATCTGTAATTCTAATGTCCCAATTCAGGACGCGTGATCCCACAATTTCAATGGCACCGACCGCGTAATCGATCGCATCCATTGCGGTTTCTTCTGTGATTTCGCCCACCAAATCGTGCTTCATTACAAAGGCAATTTCCGCTTCCGCTTTGGGCTGCAATATTGTAGACGCAAGTACGCCGCCACCATTTTTCACCTCGGTATCGGCAAACAACAAACCAAAATCAGGCTGATCCACACCCAACTGCTTTTGCACCGCTAGGGATGTCAATCCGATTTTCAAACCCACCACACGTCCGCCATCAGCAACTCTCAAATCGTTGTTGATTTTTTGCACCGCATAGGCCGCGGCAATATCACTATCACCAATCAATTCTCTCACCGGAGCGCAGGGCAAACCCGTTTCTTGAGCATTACGCAGCCGCGCAGCGGCTGCTTCAATCACTTCTTGTGAAATCATTCTCCAAAGGTAACACCACGGTTTTATTTCTGATTGTTTTCTAACAATTCCATTCGAGAATCGCCCACAGTCACACTGAACCCAATTTCCGCACCCAATGCAGTAAATACTCTAACGATGGTATCAACCGTAGCATTATTTGCACTTGATTCCCATTTCGAAATTTGAGCCTTTCCCACACCTACCCGATCACCCAACTCCAATTGCGTTAAATTCCTAAATCGCCGGGTAGCCTTAATCATCCTGCCCAACAATTCCATGTTCAATTCATGTTCAAATTCATTCCTCAATTCCGAACCCACAACACCAATGTATTTATCCTTCATCTCAGAAAGCGTAATGACATTTTTATTTTGCTGTTTCATTTCAAGACTCATTTTTGGCTCATATATTTTTTTCGCAAGGCAATTGCCTTATCAATTTCGTTTTTGTGCACTTTAGATGTCTTTTTGACATACCCATGCGTCGCTACTACCAATGTTTCCAACTTATCCCTCGTATCCCAAAAGGCCATAAGCCTAATTTGCACTCCATTAAAAAGAGTCCTAAACTCCCAAATTTCGTCGTGAAGTTTCTTAAATAACCTCCTATCATTGGAATTCTCAGCTAGTTCAATATTGTACAGAACTTTGATTACTGTCTTAGAATCCAATGTCGACAAAAACTCATCCGCCTCTTTCAAAAAGACTGTAGTAAAAAACCGCATTTCCACCTCCGCATAATGTTACAAATTTAACAAAAGTTTCCTTAAAAAGCAACTTTAAGCGATTATAATCGTTTAAGATTCCAACAGAATATCCCAATTCATCCCTGGTGACCATTAACTTTGCAACATCAGCAAACCCATGGCCAACATCAAAGAAATTGCACAATCACTTCACCAAGCGGCGCATCAAGCCAAGCCAATCACACAAATTAGCCTAGCGCAAAACCTTACGCTCGACCAAGCCTATGAAGTGCAAAAAGAACTCATAGACCTACGAATAAAAGAAGGCGAAACCCTCATCGGACTAAAAATGGGATTCACTTCCGAAGCCAAAATGCAGCAAATGGGTGTGCACGATTTAATCTGGGGACGACTTACCTCGTCGATGCTGATTCCAAATAACAACACCACCGCAAGAAGTCAGTACATCCACCCCCGCGTGGAACCCGAAATCTGTTTCAGAATTTCAAAAGACATCACTGGTGAACTCAACGAAACCGAAGTCATCGAATACGTTGATGCCGTAGCCGCCGCCATAGAAATTATTGATTCTAGATACCAAAATTTCAAGTTTTCCTTGGAAGATGTGGTGGCCGACAACTGCTCTTCCATTGGTTTTGCCGTGGGCGATTGGATGCCGGTGCAAGAGAGCCTCAACGACCTCTCGATGGAACTTTTTATCGACGACAAAACAGCGGCTGCTGGATCCTCAAACGACATCATGAACAACCCATGGAAAAGTCTCGCCGCCGCCACCCGTTTGGCTGCCAAATATGGTGAACCAATAAAAAAAGGCATGTATATCATGGCAGGCGCTGCAACCAATGCAGAATTCATCCAAGCCAATCAAACCGCTTCGGCTAGTGTTCATTCTTTGGGACATGTGACCGTTTCTTTTAAATAATTCACTCCCAATTCCTATCTTTACCCCGTAAAACCTATGCTAACCGACATTGAAATTGCCCAACAGGCACAGCTGAAGCGCATCGAAGCGATTGCCACAGACAACAACGTTGATCCAGAAATTTTAGAACAATACGGAAAATATAAGGCCAAGGTCGATTTTGTTCCCAACCAGGCGCAAATCAGCCAAGGCAAGCTAATCTTGGTAACGGCAACCACACCCAACAAAAGCGGAAGTGGAAAAACCACAACCTCTGTGGCCCTGGCACAAGGATTAAACCACATCGGCAAAAAAGCAATCGTCGCTCTGCGCGAACCTTCTCTCGGACCTTGTTTTGGTATGAAAGGTGGTGCCGCCGGCGGAGGATACTCACAAGTATTGCCAATGGAAGACATCAACTTGCACTTCACAGGCGATTTTCACGCAATCACATCGGCAAATAACACCATTGCCGCGTTGCTCGACAACTACCACTATAATAACCAAGGCACACCAAACGGATTAAAGCGAATTTTATGGCGCCGTGTGATGGACGTCAACGATCGCAGTTTGCGTATGATCAATTCTGGCATGGGCGGATCGGCCAATGGCATTCCAACCGAAACAGGATTCGATATCACTCCAGCTTCTGAAATTATGGCGATTTTATGCCTCAGTACTAGTTTGGAAGATTTACGCAGTCGCATCGACTCAATTTTATTGGGTTATAAGTACGATGGAACCCCTTTCACTATGAAAGATTTGGGGGCAACAGGTGCAATTCTGATTCTGTTGAAAGACGCGATCAAGCCAAACTTGGTTCAAACCTTGGAAGGCGGAGCTGCTTTTGTTCATGGCGGACCTTTTGCAAACATCGCACACGGTTGTAACAGTATCATGGCGACATGGGCTGCATTGCAATATGGCGAATACGCAGTTACCGAAGCGGGTTTTGGATCCGACTTGGGCGCTGAGAAATTTTTAAATATCAAATGTAGAGCTGCCGGAATCACTCCAGCCGCTACCGTTTTGGTTACCACCACCCAGAGTTTGAAACTTCACGGTGGATGTCCAGAAAAGGAAATCAAGTTGCCAAACAAAGAGGCCTTGGAAAAGGGATTATTAAACTTGGAACGACATGTAAATAACCTTCAGCAATTCGGTCAGACCGTTGTTGTGGCGTTGAATCGCTTCCATTTTGATACCGAAGATGAATTGCAAATGATTTCAGGCTGGTGTTCAGCACAAAATGCACACTACGCCGAAAACCAAGGATTTGCCAAAGGTGGAGAAGGCGCTGCTGATTTGGCTCGCAAGGTGGTTGAAATCGTTGAGAAATACCCAAGCAAACCAATCAATCACACATACGAATTGACGGACTCTGTGGCTGACAAGTTGAATAAAATCGTTCAGAAGGTATACGGCGGTAATGGCGCGATCATGTCTGAAGCGGCAAAGAAAAGCTTGAAGGAAATCGATGCGTTGGGTGCCAACAATTGGCCTGTATGTATTGCTAAAACACAATTCTCGTTCACCGACAATGCCAAGCAAGTTGGTAGTGCAACCAACTTTAACATCACCATTCAAAAATTGATCGTGAATGCAGGTGCCAGATTTGTTGTCGCCGTAGCCGGAGATATCATGCGCATGCCAGGTCTTCCAAAGGAGCCAGCTGCGATGGGCATGGATGTGAAAGACGGAATTATTACCGGATTGAGTTAAGTCAAAATGCCTTAGGGCAAATAATGATTTTATAAAAATGGGGGGC
>CANHXF010000129.1 GCA_947464515.1 Flavobacteriales bacterium | reverse complement strand
GGTGGCATCATCTGCATTGATTTTGTTGTTGGTTGCTGGAAGTTTACTTCAATTAGGCATGAAGAAGGAAGAGGAAGCGGCATAAACCGTGGGCGAATGACAAACCCAGTGTCGAATCCTCTGTTATTTTCGATTGTCACCATTCATTATAATGATTTGGATGGACTGCGCCGAACGGCGGATTCCATTATGGGTCAGACCGAGCGCAAGGCTTTTGAATGGATTGTAATTGATGGGGGCAGTACGGATGGCAGCGTAGCTTATTTAGAATCGCTGGGTGATCAGATAGATGTCGTGGTATCTGAGAAAGATGGAGGCATTTACGATGCGATGAACAAGGGTTTGGAGCGGTGTAAGGGTGTTTATGTTTGGTTTATGAATGCTGGTGATACGATTCATGCGGCGGATGTGGTGGAGAAATTGGTGGGGGAAATGCCGGCGGAGTTACCCGATGTAATTTTTGGTGATACGGAATTCATGGATGAGGCGGGAAGGCCGGTGGGATTGATATCGAAGTTGAAACCGCAGCCATTTCCCGCGCGACTGCATGGAGGAAGTTTTAGGTACGGGATGAACATTTGTCATCAGAGTTTTTTGGCAAAGCGGAGTTTGGTTCCACGTTTTGATTTGCAGTATAGGCAGGCGGCGGATGTGGATTGGATCATTCAAATATTAAAGCGGATGCAGGGTCAATCGTTCCGAAGTTCCTTTGTGATTAGCAATTTTGAGTTGGGCGGTAGCAGCGCTCAGCATACTCAGAAAGCTTGGAAGGAGAGATATTTGGTGTTGGAAAAGCACTATGGATGGCTTCCGAATTTGTTTGCTCACGGATGGATATTATTGAGGAGATTGTTATTTAAATTACATTTGTTGGGAAAGTGAGCGCTGCGGCTCGCAAGGAGATTTTAAAGAAGCTATTGCATGGGAAACACAGACAGGGTAGATAAGGCATTGATTGAAGGTGGACATTATTTGGGTAAGCCCGCGGATGCGAACGATTTGTTGGTTCAACGCAGGATAGGACTCGTTCGAGGGATGTCGGACTTAATAGGTGTAAAGGGGCTTGACTTTTTAGGTAAGGACAAAACCTTGGTGGAGATCGGCTGTGGCAATGGAAATACTTGTTTGCCTTTGGCGGCGGATTTTGCTTCGGTGAAGGGTTTGGAGTATGCGGATGTGCATAGGTCGTCGTTTGATGCGTTGCAGCGTGAGTTGGGCGTGGAGAATGCGGAATTTCAGGTTTGGGACATCATGGGAAAGGCCTTTGAGCCGACGGCGGACCGACTGATTAGTTTTGAGGTGATTGAGCATTTGCCGGGCGAGGAGGGTGTTGCGAATTATGCAAAGAGTTTAAAAATGGGTGGATTGGCAGCGATTTCGGTGCCTAATAAGTGGTGGATTTTTGAAACACATGGCGCAAAGTTGCCCTTGTTGCCTTGGAATCGGGTGCCATTTTTTGGATGGTTGCCGAGGCCTTTGCATGAGCGGTGGTCGCATGCGAGAACCTACACCAAGCGGAGGATTTGCAAATTATTGGAGCTACATGGGTTTGAGATTCTTGATGTTGTATATATCACAGCACCCATGGATGTAATCAAATGGGCCCCCTTACAGAATTTTTTGCGTCGGTGGGTTTTTTCAACCGACACAACGAAAATCCCATTTAAGGCTGTCAGTATTTTGGTAACTTGCAAGCGAGTACGTTAAAATCAGAGCATAAAAATCGAAAACAATTCTATGAAAAAGACAATATTATTGGGGCTTATCTTAGGGATGGGCACTGTGTTACAAGCACAAAAAGGAGAATCAAAGCCAGACAAGCATTGGTATCATTCAAAGCCATCGAAGAAAAACATGGGCATTTCTTTGGATGCGGCGTATGCGAGTCCAGCGGCTAAATTGCCATCGAAGACCATTATTGTGGCGGTGATTGACGGTGGGGTAGATATCAACCATCCTGATTTGAAGGATGTGATTTGGCATAATCCGAATGAAATTCCATTTAATAACATCGATGATGACAGGAATGGATACGTGGACGATACCGTGGGTTGGAATTTTATTGGTGGTAAGGATGGCCGTATGGTAGAATATGATCATTTGGAAAAAATCCGTGTGTATTTGCGTTTGCGTGAGCAGTTTAAGAATCCAACGGCTGAGGACACTCAGCGTCCTGGGTATGCTCAGTATATGTCGATGAAAACGGAGATCGAGGGAACTATCGAAAAGCAAAAAGAGCAGTATGAGGGTATGGAAAGATTTCAGAAATCGTTGCATAGTTACGCAACTCGTTTGGGCAAGTCGGCTCCAACTGGCAAGGAAATCAAAGAGTTGAAAGTGGACGCGAGCGAGGAGAAAATCAGAGATCGAATTGCGACCGTAGTTAGTTTGATGGGTTATAATCAATTGGATGAAGCGATAATTGAGGGAATGCATGGCATGGAAGCGTCGGTGAAATACCAATACAATTTGGATTACAAGCCAAGGGATATTGTGGGCGATAACTACGATGATCCGCATGAAATTGGTTATGGCAATAACAATGTTGCAGGGCCTGATGCATCGCATGGTACCCACGTATCGGGCATCATTGGTGCGGTTCGTGGCAATGGAATTGGTTTGGACGGTGTTGCTGATAACGTAAGAATTATGGCAATTCGCGTGGTTCCTAATGGCGATGAGCGCGATAAGGACGTGGCCAATGGGATTCGTTATGCGGTTGACAATGGCGCTAAGATCATCAATATGAGTTTTGGTAAAGGGTATAATTGGGATAAGGACGCGGTGAACGAAGCGGTTGTATATGCAAGGGATCATGGCGTGTTGTTGGTACATGCGGCGGGAAATAGCGCTCAAGACAATGACGTTATTGGAAACTACCCCAATGATTCTTTGGGTGGCGGATTGTTTGCGGAAAACTGGATTGAGGTGGGTGCGAGTCGTCAGCCTAAGAAACAATTGGCTACCGATTTTAGTAATTATGGTGCTCATAACGTGGATGTCTTTGCACCAGGTCAGAGCATTTATAGTACCATTCCTAACAATGAATATGCGTATTTTAATGGTACAAGTATGGCATCGCCGGTGTGCGCGGGTGTTTGTGCGTTTATTTGGAGCAGGAATCCTTCGATGACGGCTAAGGATGTGAAGATGGTGATGGAAGCGAGCGTTACATTGGTTGATAGCAAGGTAATTTTACCTGGATCAAAAAAGACGAAAGTTGCATTTCCAACTTTGAGTACTACGGGTGGTTTGATCAATGCTGAGAAGGCATTGAATATGGCTACAATCTTGTTGGTGAAGTAATTGCGGCTGACCCAATTGGGTTGATTGGGGCTATGTATGAAGACCCTTGCGGGGGATGTGTTTTTTGTAACGCTTTTATTGGCGTTGGCAAAACGCGGCGAGTTCGCGATAAAATTTGGCTACGGGGAATCCCATGACGTTGTAAAAGCATCCTTGGATTCCTTTCACGCCGATGTATCCCATCCAGTCTTGTACTCCGTATGAACCTGCTTTGTCGTACGGGGCAAAGTTTTCAATGTAATGTTGGATTTCGGCGGCGCTGAGGGGGTGAAATGTGACCTCAGTTTTGTCGTAGAAGGTATGTAAATGGATGTCGTTTCGGAGGCAAACGCCCGTATAAACGGTATGGGTTTGATTGCTGAGGGCGGTGAGCATTTCGGCGGCTTCTTGGGCGTTTGCTGGCTTGTTCAGCACGCGGTTATTGATGAAGACGATGGTATCGGCGGTGACGAGGATTTTTTCTTGGATGGGTGATTGGTGGTGTTGGGATTTATGTTTGGCCAAAAAAGTGCAAATTTCTTCGGGTGTTAAATGGTCTGGATAGCTTTCATCCGCATCGATTTCCACATAGTCAAATACAAACCCTGCATCGCGCAACAGTTGATGTCGGCGAGGCGACTTTGATGCTAGCAGCAATGTAGGAAATGAAGTCATTTTATTTGTAGTTGAGTCTGCCAACGACATTCCATTGGGATTTTGTATTGGAACATCCGACAATGAATGGTTGGGATTAGGATGTTGGTTCGGGTTTGTGGACGAATTTGAAAGTGGGTTTGATGTCATTTCGTTGGCAAAGGTATTGTGGAGTTGTCAATTCTAAACTGGCATGAAGAATTGGCCCGAGAAATCGCGAAATTTGCATCGTGTTTGATTTAGATTCAATGATGCGGATGTCGGTTGAGCCGATCAAGGTTAGAAAGCGTCCGCCTTTTTGGAAACGCGTATTGAGTTGGATTTTGCCCATTCCTGAGGCCCATCGTAAATCTCGGCAGGGTGTTGATTTAAAGGTACTTGCATGGCAGGGTAAATTTGTGCTTGACACAGGCAAGGTGAATTATTCATTTGGGAGTTTACACGAGGTGATGTCGGGTAGCATCAAGGAAATGGTGACTTGGGGTGTTCCTGCGGAACGCGTCTTGATGTTGGGTTATGGGGGTGGCAGTGCGGCGGAGATTATCCATCAGGATTTTAATCGGGATGCTGAGATTATTGGGGTGGAATGGGATGAAGCGGTGATTGATTTGGCCAAAAATTATTTTTATACCCAGGGGGTTCGATTACTGAATGAGGATGCGGTGGAATATGTTTTTAAGGCGGCGAAGCAGTCTTGGGAATACGATTTGATTGTTTGTGATTTGTTTACCGAGTCCCAGGTGTCATCGGCGGTTTTGGAGGGAGAATTTTTGGGTAGTGTTGCGCAGTTGTTGGGCAAAAGCGGCGGCGTTATCATCAATACGATGCTTAATAAGTCGGCGGCGATATCGTTTTTGGCAGTGCTAAACACCCGGTTTGATCAGGTAAAAACTTGGGATGGGATGAAGGGGAATGCGGTGTTTTTGTGCAAAATGGGCGGGATTGCTTAACTTTGCACTTACGATGAAACAAATTGCAGTGATAGGTGGTGGCACCATGGGAAATGGAATTGCCCACGTTTTTGCCCAATGCGGATATGCCGTGAATTTGATTGATGTGAAGCAAGAAATGCTTGATAAGGCAATTGCTACTATCACAAAAAACATGGACCGTCAGGTTGGAAAAGGCACACTTACTGAGGAGCAAAAGGCAGGTAGCTTGGCTAGAATCAAGACGTTTACTCAGATGGCCGATGGCGTGAGCAACGCGGATTTGGTGGTGGAAGCAGCTACAGAGAACATTGAAATAAAATTAAATATTTTTAGGCAGTTGGATGCTTTGGCCCCTGCGCACTGCGTTTTGGCGAGCAATACATCGAGCATTTCTATTACCAAAATTGGGTCGGTTACATCTCGCCCAGACAAGGTGATTGGCATGCACTTCATGAATCCGGTTCCGGTGATGAAACTGGTTGAGGTGATTGAGGGTTTCAAGACGGATAAAACGGTAACATCGAACATCATCGAATTGAGTAAGAGTTTGGGGAAAGTGCCGGCGTTAACGCAGGATTATCCGGGATTTATTGCCAATCGTGTTTTGATGCCAATGATTAATGAGGCGATTTGTTCGTTGCACGAAGGGGTTGCTGGCGTGGAAGAGATTGATACGATCATGAAGTTGGGTATGGCACATCCGATGGGTCCGTTGCAGTTGGCGGATTTTATTGGGTTGGACG
>CANHXF010000128.1 GCA_947464515.1 Flavobacteriales bacterium | reverse complement strand
ATACGGTGTTGTTTCCAATCATCAATTCACAGCCGAATAATGAATACTCAACATCGTAGTATTGGTCTTTGATGGGATTATATTTTTTGCCCAACGCGGCTTGTTTTGTTGCCATTGCAAGGATTCCATCTAGATCTTCTAGGATGGCGAGAATGGTTTCTTTCTTTTGAAAAAATCCGGCTTCCCAATAGAATTTGATTTGTTGAATGCTACTTTTCAGCGTATCGTCGTTCCAGATTTCTGTAGTCGGTATTTTTAAGAAAACCTCTCTCACTTTAGGGACTTCTTCTAGCCAAGTGGGAGGCAATTGAATTTCTTCTATCGTTTTGCCTTGCAATGATTCGGCGTTTAGGATACTTTTATTCCAATACACCATTTTGAAAAGGGCGAGTTTGGGGAAGAAGAAATGGTAAAATACGGGCAGGTCTTCAGCGGCATAGATTAGATGATGATTGGGGTATTTCATCATCCAGTTTAGATCGCCGTGGAGCACTTGTAAATATTGACTAAAACTTTCGGCGCTATTCGAGAGTTTGTTGATTCTAAATGCGACCATATTGGAGTTAATTTCCGCTAGGGCCTCCAAAGGGATGTTAAAATGCTTGCAAATGGCGAATGTTTCCGACAAAGTGATATCGGTTTCGCATCTCAATCTTCTGTAGACAGAATCGAGTGAAATCTTCAATAGTTCGCTCAATTCCTCCGCGAGGCTAATGTGGGTGGCGGTTGAGCGCTTTAGTAGTTCAATGAAATTTAATTGGATGGCCTCCATGTTTTTGCGATTTTCCGTAAAGGTATAAAAAAACTGTTGCAAAAAATGCAACTATTTAATTAGAAATCTCAAATATGGATAATATCTAACTGACCATCTTTCATTTGAAGGGTTCGGTTGGCGATGTTGGCCAGGGCCATGTTGTGGGTGACGATAACTAGGGTTTGGTTGAAATCGTCGCGCATTTTTTGAAAATAATCATGGATTAGGGCGGCGTTTTGGGTATCGAGATTCCCGGTGGGCTCATCGGCAAGAATTACTTTGGGCTGATTGAATTGGGCTCTAGCGATGGCCACGCGTTGTTGTTCACCGCCCGATAGCTGACCGGGTTTATGGTGTATGCGATGGGAAAGTCCAAAATAATCGAGGAGTTCTTTGCCTCGTTTTTCTGCAGCGCCCATGGAGATTCCTGCAATTAAGCCTGGCATAATGGCATTTTCGAGGGCGGTAAATTCTGGCAAAAGTTGGTGAAATTGAAATACAAATCCCAACGAAGTGTTTCTGAACTGGGCGAGTTGTTTTCCTTTTAGCGATGAAAGGTTTACCCCATCAATGCTTACATCTCCCTCATCGGCCTTGTCGAGCGTGCCTAGGATTTGCAATAAAGTGCTTTTGCCTGCGCCACTTTCGCCAATGATAGAAAGGATTTCACCGGCTTCAATGGAAAGGTTTACCCCTTTAACCACGTGAAGTGGGCCGTAGTGCTTATGTAAATTGTTACAGAAAACCATGTTAAAATTGCATGAAAATGCCTTTAATTGGGTCAAAGTTAGTTATTTTCGCAGCGCAATAATCTAGCATTCTCGCAACAACATGAATATCCACGAGTATCAAGCCAAAGAAATTCTTAAAAAGTACGGTGTTGCCGTTCAAGAAGGATTCGTAGCGGAGTCAGCCGAGCAAGCATCGGAAGCCGCCCAAAAAGTTAAAGAACAGTTTCAGTCTGATTGGTGTGTGGTGAAAGCCCAAATTCATGCCGGCGGAAGAGGAAAGGGTAAAATCCAGGGCAGCGAACAGCGCGGGGTTCAAGTGGCTAAAAATGCAGGCCAGGCTGGTGAAATCGCAGCAAATATGTTGGGAGGAACTTTGGTTACCATTCAAACAGGTGCTGCAGGTAAATTGGTAAGTAAAGTATTGGTGGCTCAGGATGTATTTTATCCTGGAGCAAATGAGCCAGAAGAATACTATATGAGTGTATTGTTGGATCGTGCCACCAAGAGAAATGTCATCATTTACACTACAGAAGGTGGGATGGACATTGAAGAGGTGGCTGAGCAGCATCCAGAAAAAATTCACAGAGAATGGATTAATCCAGCAGTGGGTTTACAGTCTTTCCAAGCACGTAAAATTGCGTTTAACTTGGGTTTGGAAGGTAAGGCTTTCAAAGAAATGGTGACGTTCGTAACGGCTTTGTACAAGGCTTACGACGAAACCGACAGTGCGATGTTCGAGATTAACCCCGTGTTGAAGACTTCGGATGATCGTATCATTGCTGTTGATGCAAAAGTTGATTTGGATGATAACGCTTTGTATCGTCATAAAGACTACTTGGAATTGCGCGATTTGGCTGAAGAAGATCCAACGGAAGTAGAAGCAGGTAAATACAATTTGAACTATGTGAAATTGGATGGTAACGTAGGTTGCATGGTGAACGGAGCGGGTTTGGCGATGGCTACCATGGATATCATTAAGTTAAGCGGTGGTGAGCCAGCGAATTTCTTGGATGTAGGTGGTACTGCCAATGCAGAAACTGTAGAAAACGGATTCAGAATTATCATGAGCGATCCTAACGTTAAAGCGATTTTGATCAATATTTTCGGTGGTATCGTTCGTTGTGACCGTGTTGCCAACGGAGTTGTTGAGGCGTATCGCAAAATTGGAGATGTCCAAATTCCAATCATTGTCCGTTTGCAAGGTACCAATGCGGTTGAAGCAAAACGCATCATTGATGAGAGTGGTTTAAAGGTGTTCAGTGCAATTACTTTGTCTGAAGCTGCGGCTTTGGTAGAGCAAGTGTTGAAGGCTTAATTATATAGAATTTCGATGTCAAAAAGGGAGCCCAAGGGCTCCCTTTTTTTTGTACTGTACAATCTAATCGTCAGTGGGTCTGAAAGTGAATAAGGTGGCCACGTCTACGTTACTTGCTGACATAACTTTGATTTCATGAGATTGGCAATTTATGTCTTGTTAATGACTGTTCTTAGTCCATTGTTTGGACAGGAAGGCAAGCAAAATCAATTCCCCGAAACCCATTACGATCGCGGAATGGAATTGTACCGTGAAGGACGCTTTAATGCGGCTGTGGCGCAGTTCAGGAATTACCTGAATGTCGCGGGCAATAGTCCTCAGCGTTCCGAGGCTGAATATTATTATGCCATCTCTAAGTTGAAGGCCCAACATACCGATGGAGTGGCGTCTTTGCAGCAGTTTCTGGATCAAAACCCAGGTTCATTAAAGACAAATGAAGCCAATTTGGCCTTGGGAGATTACTATTATTCGAAGCCCCGATATTCAAATGCTTTGAGGTATTATAAGAATGTGGACGAGAAATCGATCGACAAAGAACTTCGTTCAAGATTGAACTATCGAAAAGGGTTTTGCTTGGTGAATGCCAAGAAATATAAGGATGCGGTTGAGGTGTTGAAGTCGGTTGCCGATGCCCCCGGAGAGTATCGCGATTTGGGCAGTTACTACTACGGATATGCCTGTTTGATGATGGGGGATTATCCACAAGCCATCGCTGCATTTGAGAGAATTAAGGACAAAGGGTATGATAATGTGAGATTTTACTTGGCTCAGGTGCATTATCAAATGAGCAATTACGACTTTGCCATCGCCGAGTTGGATAAGGTTGGAAAAAAGGTGCCTCAAAATCAAGTATTGTGGTTGAAGGGGAAGTGTTATTTTAGAAAGAATTCGTTCGATAAAGCCGCAGAAGCCTATCGTTTGGCGGAGCTTTCGCCGGATACTTTAAAGGTGGAAGAGCGTTATGAAATTGGATATTCATTTTATCGCACCGGAGATTATGCCGGTAGCTTGAAATGGTTGAGTAGTGTGGCCGCCGAGGGCGATAGTTTGTCGCAGATTGCCAGTTTCCAACTCGGAAATGCGTTGATGAAGCAAAAGAACAACCGCGAGGCGATGAATGCTTATGCGGAAGCTTTTCGGACCGGGTTTGACCCATCCATTGCAGAAATGGCACTCTTTAATCAGGCGAAATTGGCCATTCAGTTGGGCGATAACGGCAGCATCGGACTGTTGGATAAATATGTGAAATTGTTCCCAAACAACCCAAATGCAAAGGAAGCCACTAAGCTAAAGGCTAGGTTGTTGATCAATACGGATAGTTATCGTGAAGCGGTTTCGTTGTTGGATGGTCTGGGGGAGTTGGATGCGCAAACCGAAGAAGTGTATCAAAAAGTAACCCTTGCTCGTGGGATGGAGTTGTACAAGGCTCGCAATTTAAAAGGGGCAATAGAACTGTTCGATAAATGCGCATCGAAGCGTTCGAATATGGATCTTAACGCACAATCGAGATTTTGGAAAGCAGAAACTTTGATGCTCATGGGCGAAGAGGCTGCAGCAACAAAAGCATATCAAGACTTTTTGGATCAACCATCAGCCACATCAACAGAAATGTATCCCTATGCCTATTACGGCTTGGGTTACATGAAGTTTCAGCAGAAGAAATACGATGAAGCGGCTAGCAATTTTAGTCGTTTTACCACCCAAGCGGCTCAAGGTCGTTACGATGAGCGAATGGTTCACGATGGGTATTTGCGTTTGGGTGATTGTAACTTCATGACAAAACAATTGACCGAGTCGGTGAAGGCTTATGCTTATGTAACTGGTAAAAAGGGGACGGATGCGGATTATGCTTTGTATCAAAGTGGGTTGATTTATGGCTTGCTGACAAAAAGCGAGGAGAAGGTGACCACCATGAAGCGGTTGATTACGGATTTCCCGAATTCGCGTTTTGTTGTGGATGCCTATTTTGAGTGTGCTGAGGAATATATGGTGATGGGCAGAAGTAATGAAGCGGAACAGTACTACAGTGATATCCTTCAGAAATTTCCAAATAACCCCAAAGCCAATCGCGCGTATTCTACGTTGGGTAGGATCTATTATAACAACAATAAGTTGAGCAATGCGGTGGAGGTTTATAGTAAGCTATACGACAACTATCCTGGCACACCAGAAGCGCAAGCGGCCAACGATATGGTTCGTAAGATCTATTCTGAGCAGGGCGATGCAAAGTCGTATGTGCGATGGAAGAAGGATCGCGGCGGAATATCGGACAACGATCAAGATAGTTTGATGTATGAAACAGGTTACAATGCCTACGAGAAAGGCGAGTTTGCTGTGGCTAAGAAAGGTTTTGATGCTTATTTGTCTGACTATCCCAAGGGCTCTTTCTATTTGTCGGCCCATTATTACTTGGCACAAACCAACGAAGAGTTGAAGAATTCAGCAGAAGCCATCAAGCACTATTCTGTGGTTGCTTTGGCCAATAGCGGAGAATTGAAGGAAGATGCAGCCCTGGCTGTGTTGAAGTTGAGTGGTGAAAATCCAACTTGCGATCAGGTATTGGTTTACGTAGAGGTGTTGGAGCCTATCACACAATCACGTCAGACCAAGCAAAATTGTTGGAAGACAATGATGTATTGCTACGCGAAGAATGGAAATACAGCGGGCTTAGAAACTATTTCTGCGAAGGTATTGGCAGATGAAGGCACACCAGTAGAGTTGCGCACTGAGGCGAAGTTGATTTTGGTTAAGGCGGATATCAAGGCGGGTAAGACCGAAAATGCAATGGCGGATCTAAAAGCCATTTACAGCAAGGAGAACAATCGTTTTGCTGCGGAGGCT
>CANHXF010000127.1 GCA_947464515.1 Flavobacteriales bacterium | reverse complement strand
CTAGGATATCGGGTTGAACGCCCAATTCTAGCAATTGCTTAACGCTATGTTGGGTTGGTTTGGTCTTTAACTCGCCGGCAGCACTCAGGTAAGGTATCAATGTAAGGTGCACTACCAAAGCATTTTCATGGCCTTCTTCCCAAAGGAGCTGACGCATACTTTCTACATAGGGCAGGGATTCGATGTCGCCCACGGTGCCACCAATTTCTGTAATAACGATATCGAACTCGCCATTTTCCGCAAGGATTTTCATCCGGCGTTTGATTTCGTCTGTGATATGAGGAATAACCTGAACTGTTTTTCCTAGATAATCGCCGCGACGTTCATTTTCGATTACGGTTTGATATACGCGTCCGGTGGTTACGTTATTGGCTTGAGAGCCTGGGACGTTCAAGAAGCGTTCGTAGTGACCCAAATCTAAATCTGTTTCGGCACCATCTTCGGTAACATAACATTCGCCATGCTCATAGGGGTTTAGTGTTCCTGGATCGACGTTGATATAGGGGTCGAACTTTTGGATGGTGGTTCGAAATCCACGTGCTTGCAAAAGTTTGGCTAGAGATGCGGCTACGATTCCTTTACCTAAGGATGATGTTACGCCCCCCGTAACAAAGATGTATTTGGCTTTTTTCATGTTGATTTTCCCTAAAGGGAATGTGATGTTACGGGATACAAAAATAACATAAGATTAATGTGTGAATGGGAAAGTAATTCGGTAGTTTTCAACAAACGAGAGAGGGCCGCAATGCGGCCCTCTCTCGTGAATATCTCCAGAAATAAAATTCCTAGAATTATTTTACGTCCACCAATTCGGTGTCGAAAATTAGGGTAGCATTTGGAGGAATTACTCCGCCCGCACCTTGTTTTCCGTAGCCCAATTTAGATGGGATAATCAACTTGTATTTTGCGCCAACGCTCATCAAGGCAATGCCTTCGTCCCAACCTGGAATTACTTGACCTACACCCAATTTGAAATCAATGGGTTGTCCGCGCTTGTAAGAATTATCGAATTCAGTTCCATTGTCCAACTTGCCGCTGTAATGAACGCTTACATTTTTTCCAGAAACGGCTTGAGCGCCAGTTCCTGCTTGTTCAATAACATACCACAATCCTGAGGCAGTTTGTTTTGCAGTAGGGTAGGTTGTTTTTACCCATGTTTCAAATCCTTCTGCCAAAGATTTGATGGCTGCTTCCGCTTTCGCTATATCGTCTGCTTGCATTTTCTTGAAAGTCGCATCGTCGGATTTAAATGCCTTAGCATCTTTTCCCTTACGGATGATGGTGAGTTTTTCGATTTTGTCGTCTTGGGCAATAGAATTCACGACATCCATTCCGCTCACGACATGACCAAAAACGGTATGTTTATCGTCTAGCCATGCAGTCGCAGTATGAGTGATGAAAAACTGTGAACCGTTGGTTGCAGGTCCGGCGTTAGCCATCGACAAAATACCAGGGCCAGAATGGCGAAGGCTTGACACAAATTCGTCTGCGAACTGATAACCTGGGCCACCACTTCCATTTCCTAGTGGATCGCCACCTTGAATCATGAAATTGGCAATTACACGGTGGAATTTCAAACCATCGTAGTAAGGGGTACCGGCAGGTTTGGCAGTGTTAGAAATTGTGCCTTCGGCCAATCCAACAAAGTTGCAAACCGTAAGTGGGGTTTCTTTGTAATTCAATTGAAGCAAAATGGTGCCCTTGTTGGTGGTCATTTGTGCGTACAGGCCATCTGCCAACTGGGGCTGACCGTCTTGTTCTAAATTCTCGTTATCCATGTTGTAATTAATTGCTGTGCTGTTGCCCCAAGCCATCTGACTGAAGCTGCTAACCGCCAATGCGGCGAGGGTAGTGAGTGTATTTCTCATTGGTGTAAAATTATTTCTCGGGTTTTCTTTGGCAATTTCTGTACCACAATTTCATAACTGTGGTTGATGAGTGATTCAACGAAGGGCTTTGACAATCCTTCAAACGTAATATCGTTCCAGTGGACTTTACTCATGTGGAAAGCCCCCTTGATTTGGGGATGCTCCGCCCGAAGTTCTAAGGCTTTCTCAGGGTCGCATTTTAAGGCAATGGATTGGAACGTTTCAATATCGCCAAGGCAAAACATCTTACCCGCAACCTTCCATACGATGGTTGTTTCGTTGAACGGAAATTCGGCCGTTACCATGGCTTTGGATTCACAAATTTGTTGCACCCAGTCAAAATGTTCCATGTTGTGGGAAAAATGCTGACCACAAATCTAATACTCCCCTTTAATTTTGAAAAAATTAATTACATGCGTCGTTTAATCTATTGTCTCACTTTGGTTGTTTGTGGTTGGATTCCTGCCACTGTGTATTCACAATCAGTCCAACTGCCTCCGAACAAGGCAAAGATGGATAAGAATTACCCCTTGGTTAGAAAGGTGCTGGCATCGGCCTTGGAGGTAAGAAATGGTGTCGCCTATGCCCCTATGAAAGCCAATTCCCAGATGGAGGGGTCTTCGCCATTCACTGGTATTGCCATCGTATTATGGCCTGATAATCGGATTAATACGGAGCAAGGGTATTTGAATGGTTATAAACATGGCACCTACAAGGAACTAACGGAGAAAGGGATTTTTGTGGCGGAAGAGACTTGGTCCGATGGCAAGAAAAATGGGTTCTTTAAGTATGCCGATGAAAAAACTGGGGTTGTGGTGGTGGAAGGGTATTTCAAAAACGATAGCTTAGATGGTGAAGTCAAAGGTTACTACATGAACGGTTTGCCGATGTATATCAAACATTATAGAGAAGGTGTTAGGCAGGGTTCGGCTGTTTCTTTTTTCGACAATGGAAAGGTGGAGCAGATTGCCAATTTTGATAACGATATGCCTGATGGTGCTGTGATTTCGTATTATCCGGATTCGATATTGCGATATGTTAAGGAATACAAGAAAGGATTGCCTCATGGTAGATATTATTTGTTTCATCGCAATGGTTGTGCGGCCAATGAAGACTATTACAAAGATGGCAAGCACGACAGTATTTCTCGCGTATACGATGCGGTGACTTGTAATTTGATTGCAGAGTCTAGGTGGAAAATGGGAAAGCGAAATGGGGCGTTTATCGAATACAATGCTTTTGGCGATACGCTTCGCATCGAAACGTTTAAAGAAGATCAGCGTGATGGTCGGTTTTTAGAGATGAAGGACGCTTGGGATGATGCAATCAAAAAGATGAAATTGCAGGTGGAATCAGAAGGGATGTTCGAGGATGGAGTGAGGCAGGGGTCTTGGGTTCATGGTCAGGTAAGTCATTATCAACAGCGCAGCGGGTCATATGCGGATGGCGAAATGGTTGGTCGATGGATTTTTATGGATAACAACGGAGAGCCTTTGGTGGAGCAGGTTTACGACGATAAAGGTGAGGTGATCAAGGAGAAGTATTTTAAAGCGAAAAAGCGTTGATGGGCCACGGGGATTTGGAAAACATAAGCAGTATTGAGCCCTTTGTTTTGGGGCTAACGGGCTTGTCTGGTGCGGGGAAAACATACTTTGTGGATGCGTTAAAAGCTCGGTTGGGCGATTCGGTAACCATTGTGGGTTTTGATGATTACTATAAGCCGTTGGAGATGCAGCATGTGGATGCATTTGGTGAGGCCAATTACGACTTGCCATCGGCGTTATTTTCGGAGCGATTTCATGAGGATTTGATGAGTTTGATTGCCTACAAATCTGTCATGATTAAAAAGTATCAGTTTGAAAACTACGATGCTCCTGATCGCACGGAAATTGTAAGTCCCGCACCGATTTTGTTGGTTGAGGGTTTATTCGTGATGGATTATGTCGCGGTAGATTCGCTGTTGAATTATAGGATATTTATTGATTGTGATTTGGAGTTGTGTTTTCAGCGACGCAAAGACAGGGATATTAGGGAGAGGGGCATTCCGCTAAAGCGAAGTTTGCATCAATGGGAACATCATGTGATGCCGGCCTATAACAATCACATTTTACCGCACAAGGATCGCTGCGATTTGATTGTGGAAAACAACGGACCTGCAGATGAGAATGTTGCCGCAATTATTGAGCACATTCGCTGTCATGCCCATCCATCGGTACTTGCGGCAATTGGAGAGGGACTTTCGTAAGGTTAGAGTGTGATAATTTCAGAGCCTCGCAGTTGCGTGTCGTAAATGGCATAGGTGGCCGGGCCAAAAATACCTGCAATTTCGCCTGGGTTTATCAAAAGCGCGTTGCCAAATTTCTGTTTGTGTGATTGGTGTGAATGTCCAAAGCAAACCACATCGTACCAGCCCGTTTTGATCATGGTTTTGGCGTAAAAGTGATAGTGGGAAACACCAATTTTTACCCCATCGATTTCTAATAAACAGTCTTCATCGCCAATGTATTCGCCATATAATTTGATACTTGGGAATTGTGATGCGATTTGTGTGAGTTTGTATCGATCGCCATCGTTGTTGCCCCAAACTGCGTGAATCTCTAGTCCGCTTTGTCCGAGTTGCTTCATCACAAAGGGTGCGCAGAAATCGCCGCAATAAATTAATTTGTTGATGCCTCTGGCTTTGATTTGGTCGATGGCCAATTCTAAATTCTTTAGGTTGTCGTGTATGTCCGAAAAAATGGCTATTTCCATGGTTGTGGGTTAAAAAATTGATTCGAAGGTACAAAAGGCCTTTAACTTTGTAGTATATATTATGGCAATCATTATCACAGAAGAGTGTATTAACTGCGGGGCTTGCGAGCCGGAATGTCCAAATAATGCGATTTATGAAGCAGGGGTTGAGTGGGCCATTGCTGATGGTACGGGGGTGACGGGGATGTTTCAATTGACAGACGGGCGTATGGTGAATGTTGACGATAAGTTCGCGCCAGTGAGTCAGGAAGTTTATTTTATTGTGCCAGACAAATGCACTGAGTGCACGGGTTTTCATGAGGAACCTCAATGCGCTGCGGTATGTCCGGTAGACTGTTGTGTGCCTGACCCAGATCACGAGGAAGATGTGGCGTTATTGTTGGATCGTAAGGAAAGATTGCATTTGTAATTATGGTACAGCGAATCTGTCTACAGTCATGGGTTCCGATGCGCGCTTCGAGTAGTTCGAAGAGTGAGATGGTGAGTTCGATGTTGTTTGGGGAGGTTTGTAGTGTGGTAGGCAGTGACGGGGAGTGGTTGCAGGTGAGGACGAATTATGATCGCTATGTGGGTTGGGTTCCAGAAATGTATCTGAGAGATTTTTCTTCGTTTGAGAAGACGGACTGGGCTGTCGTGTCGGAAGTTGGGAGTTGTTTTTTGGGTGATGAAGGGGATAAGATTCTATTGTCGCCCGGATGTCGTGTGCCTAATTCAGGGAATATTGTGATTGATGGCGGTGTTTATTATTATCGGGGCGGTAAATTTTTGGTGGCCGGAGCCGCGGCAGCGGCGGAGGCCTTCCTCAATACTCCCTATTTATGGGGCGGTCGTTCCATTTGGGGCATCGATTGTAGTGGCCTAGTGCAGGCCGTAGGTCAGATGTTGCGCATTAATATGCCCCGTGATGCCTATCAACAAGCCCTTTGCGGGGATCGTGAAATGTGGGATCAGCGCAAGCCCGGCGATTTGGCCTATTTTGCCAATGCCGATGGGAAAGTGACCCATGTAGGAATTCTGTTAGACGATGATAGAATCATTCACGCCTACGG
>CANHXF010000126.1 GCA_947464515.1 Flavobacteriales bacterium | reverse complement strand
CGCTTTCTACCAACTCCATCGCGCTTTGGCGACATGGAAAAGTAAAACGGCTTAACCCTATCTTCGCAACATGCGGAGTTTCTTTTCGATTTTTTTCTGTTCGATTTTCTGTTCGATGTCAGGGCAAATTCTTCAGCCCTATGACAATTCGCTCAACCCCGGCATCATTCCCGCGCCGCAGAGTATAAAACTATCGCCCCGCGGCGGTTACACCAATTTCAAAAAGAGGGTATCACGACAAAACCCAAATCTTCCCGCCGAAGGATACAATCTTATCATCGAGAAAAAGCAAATCACTATTGAATATGCCGATAACAATGGCTGGATTTATGGGGACAACACCCTATTGCAGCTCATGGATTTTTACGACGGCGAGAAAATACCCTGCATGACCATCACCGACCACCCCCGATTCCGTTACCGGGGCATTCACTTAGATGTATCGCGGCACTTTTTCGATATCGGCTTCCTCTTTAAATACGCAGAATTGGCCTCCAATTATCGCTTCAATGTGATTCATTTACATCTTACCGACGATCAAGGATGGCGGTTCGAGAGCCAACGCTACCCCAAGCTCAATTCCATTTCCTCAACCCGCAGCGGTACACAAACAGGGCCGTATTCCTTACAACATTTTGATTCAATTGGTTACGGCGGACTCTATACCCAATACCAACTTATAAACTTTGCCAAAGACTGTTATGACGTATGGGGCATCACCGTGATCCCAGAAATTGAAATGCCCGGACATGGCCTCGCGGCGCTCGCGGCCTACCCCGAATTGAGCTGCACCGGCGGACCGTTTGAAACTGCCAAAGGATGGGGCGTTTTCGACGATGTATTTTGCGCAGGCAACGAAGCCACCTTCGCCTTTTTGCAGAATATTTTGCAAGAAACGATGCGCACTTTCCCCAACTCACCCTACATCCACATCGGCGGCGATGAATGTCCGAAAGAACGCTGGAAACACTGTCCCAAATGCCAACAACGCATGAAAGACAATGGCCTCAAAGACGAGCACGAACTGCAGAGCTACTTCATACAACGCATCGAAAAGTACCTCCAGGATTCTGGATGGTATGTGAGTGCCACCGGTGACACCATTCAAGGTCGGAACATCATTGGCTGGGATGAAATATTGGAAGGCGGCCTTGCACCCAAAGCCACGGTGATGAGTTGGCGAGGTACCGAAGGAGGCATCGCCGCGGCCCAGCAGCACCACAATGCCATCATGACCCCCGGAAAACCCTTATATTGGGACCATTACCAAAGCAAAGACAGCACAGAACCGCACGCCATTGGCGGCTACAATCCTATCGAGAACGTGTACGCCTACGAACCCATTCCTGCTGCGCTGCCTGATAGCCTGCATCGATACATTTTGGGCGCCCAAGCCAACGTTTGGACGGAATACATACTAAGCCCAGAACACGTTGAATATATGGTGATGCCCCGAATGCCTGCCTTAAGCGAAGTATTGTGGTCGAACCCCCAACAAAAAGATTTTACTGATTTCAAACGCCGCTTGGTATTGCATCGCAACTTATGGCAAGGCATCGGAATATTTCCTCTCTGCAGAGAATATGGACCAAAATACAATTACTGTCCTACCGTCTTCGGCGAACCAGCCACGTTCTTCCGCAACGGAAACAAAAAATAAACCACGCCCAAACAGCACCATTTTAGCATGAACAACCGCAGAAAATTCCTCAAACAACTCTCTGGCTTGGCGGCCATGGTGGGACTTCCAACCGCAGGCATCGCCGCGATCAACAACCTAGATCAGAGCGAGAAAGACAAGAAAAAAGGGACCAAGAAGGGCAAACCCCAACGCAAACTGGGCGCCCCTATGATCGTCACCACATGGAACTTCGGATTGCAAGCCAATGAAGCCGCTTGGCCAACACTGGCCGATGGTGGTCGGGCCCTGGATGCCATCGAACAAGGAATCCGTCAGTGCGAAAACGACCCCTCCGAACGCAGCGTGGGCTTTGGTGGCCGACCAGATCGCGACGGTCACGTTACCTTGGATGCCTGCATCATGGACGAGATTGGCAACATCGGCTCGGTGGTTTGCATGGAGCACATCGCCAATCCCATTAGTGTGGCACGCGCCGTGATGGAAAAAACGCCCCATGTGATGTTGGCCGGCGAAGGCGCTACCCAATTTGCGGTGGAACAGGGGTTCGAGAAAGTGAATTTATTGGTTCCAGACAGCGAACGCGAATGGAAAGAATGGCTCAAAAAGGCCGAATACACGCCAGTGATCAACATTGAAAACCACGACACCATCGGGATGATTGCGATGGACGGGAAAGGGAATTTATCGGGCGGATGCTCTACTTCGGGCATGGCGTTCAAGATGCACGGTAGGATCGGCGATTCTCCCATCATTGGCGCGGGATTGTACGTAGATAATGAGGTGGGAGCGGTCACTGCAACCGGTCAGGGCGAGGAAGTCATCCGCGTGGTGGGCTCGTTCCGGGTGGTGGAGGAAATGCGACATGGGGCGAGTCCGCAGCTTGCCTGTGAGCGGGCGGTGCAAGCCATCCGCGATAAGTTTATATTACGCGGCAAGGACTGGAGCAACACACAAATTGGCTTCATTGCGATTAACCCACAGGGCGATATCGGGGCCTACGCATTGCGTCCGGGTTTTACATATTCCGTAAAAACTGGCGATGTCGCCGAGGTCCGCAAAGCGAGTTATTTGTTGGATTGATCCATACAGAGCCTTCACTCAATTTTGATTGCCCACCGATAGGCATTCCTCCAGCACCGGATAACCCTCGCCGTAGTGTTTGCCTTGTGGTATTAGGTCCGGCAGCCGCGCTGCGGCTGCCGGAGTTGCGAAAAACGCAAAACATTCACATTGACAATCCCCAAACACGATGGTATTTTTGTGAAAGTCAAAATTATGGGGTTGGTACATACAGTTGTAAAGCTTTCAAATCCAAGGCAGCCGGAGAAATCGACAGATATAAAATGTTTGGTTGATTCTGGCTCAACGCACATGTGCATCCCCGAATCCATGGCTATATTTTTGGGTTTAGAAGTCGCCGAAATGAAGGATGTGGAATTGGCCGATGGCAGTTTTAAGCAATACCCCTATGTTGGCCCAATCAGAGTAGACTGGGGCGGCAGAACAAGTTTCACGGGGGCATTGATTATGGGCAAAGAACCTTTATTGGGTGCAATCCCAATGGAAGACATGGATGTATTGGTACATCCCAAATTGCAAAAATTGGTGATAAATCCAACGCCATTCAGACCCTTCGCTGAATTTTAATTGCCAAAATTGAATGATTTGACCAGTTGGTGGTAGATTTATTATATTGATTTACAAATCAATAACCCTTTCGAAATCAAACAATTCATGTTCTCCATGTTTTACATATCCCAATTGATTTGTCACAAGTCGTGTTTCGCCAATTTGGAATTCAGGCATGTTGCAATGATGATGACCAAAACCCCAATAACTAATTTCGGAGGATTCGATAAAATCATATAACTCAGTAGCAAACCCTTCGTTCAAAACATCACCTTTGAATTGCGGGGGATAGTTTAAAAATGTGGGACAATGATGCGAAAACACAACCACTCTTTCTCCATTTATTGCATTAACGGATCGTTTAATAAAATCTAAACTATCGCGATGCAGGGCGTTGTAATGTTCCGCGGTAAAACGGCTACCATTGAAGTTAATGAGATGAAAATCACTCATACCTCTTTCTATCTTCCATTGATTTACCTCGCTAATTTGACTCCAAAGTGTGGAGAAAAGAATTTTCACCCCATTATGATTGACAGAAACATTGTTAACTAGGGTAACATTGCTCTTGATCTTTTCATCGATTTCACCGCACTTTGTTGCAATGTCGAAATGATAGTACTCGTGATTACCGGGAAGCCAATAAGTATGTTCAAAATGGTCCGACAGATAACTAAAAAAGTCATCGTGCTTATCCATCACACAAAACGGAACGATGTCGCCAGCCAATACCAAAACATCCCCAGTGGGCTGCAATGGATTTGATCTTATTAGGTCTCTATTCTGTGAAAACTCCAAATGGAGATCCGATGCAATTTGTATTTTTAATCCCATGTTGTTTAAAGGGATAAAAATAAACATCAATCCAAATACATTCTGGCGAAATCAGGTGGTTTTGCGAAAAACGCAAAAAGTTTTTTAACGTGGAGCGCCTACCCAAAGACATTCCTCCAGCACCGGATAGCCCTCACCGTAATATTTTCCTTTGGGAGTTAGGTCCATCATCCGCTGCGCAGCTGCTGGCTGATGCAAACGAACCGTATAATAACTCACCTGATCCATCTTCTTGCGGTATTTTCTTTTGCCTGCAAATGATATGGGCTTCACCCAAGACACGAGTAACTCACTGTCCACATTCCAATTTCTAGGCAATTTCACCACAATATCCTTGGAGAACAATGATTTTCCCAACGAATCGTATGCTGTAACCTCCAACGGAACCTCGCACTCTGTTAGCATCCGAGAATTAAACTTTACATAAAACTGATCCTTCACGCCCCACCATCCGCTGGGTTGCAACTTCATCACCACCGGCAACATCGCCTCGGCCACCCTTCCTTGCGACGATTTCAACATACTCCATCCAGATTCGGTATTCGCAACACTCCATGTCGTTCCGTTCCAAATATCGTTGTACTGCCAATACAAAGACCCCATACAATACGGTGCTGCCATCCGATGACTGATCATCGCCCTGTATAAAAACTCGCCCTGTACCACCGCCGCCGAATCACTAAAATCCATATACTCTGTCGAGGCCACCCCCCGGTGAGGCCACGACTTAGGATACTCCTCGCGCACATATTTTTCTAATAATTTGGGGCCTTTATAGCTCAACAATCGCGACTTCCAATCACTCTGAGTACCATCAAATAGATCCACATATTGAGCAAAATTCAATGATTTTTCCGTCGATAAACCCGAATCACTGTCAACCATTGAAACCTCCTTCGAATTTTGAACAGTGTCGGACAAATCTTTTTCAATCAACAACTCCCACCGCGATGGACTCGGCAATCCATACTCACTGCAAAACGGCATCCGCGCCGAATCCAAATGCGCAAATCCACGCTCCCCATGCCAAACGCCCCAATCGTGGTTATCGCCCCGTTTCATCTGCTGCAAATTGCCCCAGTTGCCAATCGGACTGCTTCGGGTGTAAGGCACTCGGCCCGACCATACCTGCAACGCCTCCGGAATTAAGGTATCAAACAGCGACAAATACGCTTGCCACATCCTTGCACTGTCGGCTCCATGGATATTATACTTCTGCTGCCAGCCCCAATTGTGCCAAGCCACTTCGATCTCATTATTGCCACACCACAAGGCCAGGCTCGGGTGATTGTTCAATCGCATCGACTGCGCCAACACCTCCGACGCCACTGCTTCCAAAAAATTGGGTGCATCGGGATACATCGTTCCATTGAACATCAAATCCTGCCAAACCATGATTCCCAAAGCATCGCATCGATCATAAAACGCCTCGCTCGGATAAGCTCCACCGCCCCAAATTCTTACCATGTTGTAGCCTTGGGCACGCATGACATCCAACTGTCCCAAATCGCCAGGCTCACCCAAAAACAATCGCTCCGGATACACACTCGCACTGTCGCCAAACTGCCTCGCCCAAATCAAAT
>CANHXF010000125.1 GCA_947464515.1 Flavobacteriales bacterium | reverse complement strand
TCGAAACTCACACAAATGGCATCCGGCGGAATTACTTTGGGTGGTTCTGTAACGAGCAATTTGATTCTAGCGTAAGTTGTATCTGCTTTTGGGCAGCCACGATCCATAACCATAACGAGAATTTCAACTGTATCCTTTGAGAAACTGCTACAGATGGTTTTCCAATCTAACTTTAAGGTTGCAGAACCAATACCGGGGATTAACGTCAGCTTTGCTGTATCTACGCCCATCATTCCACCCTTTTTCACCCATTTGGCTTGCAGATACATCGTATCGAAAGGATCAGGGTCGATGCCTTTGATTTGGAAACTTATTGGCTGTGTAGCGATGACTTGAACAAATGTGTCTTTCAACCGAGGTTTAAGATTTAGGTTCTCAAAGTCGATTTTAAACAGTGCATTGTTACAGTTGTTGCTGTTCATTGTCCGACTGTATGCGGTTGGCGTGGTAGGAAACAATCCATTTCTTCGGCAACCCGCACAAACGGATTGATAGATTATTCCTTTAGAATCAAATCGAGAGGTGCCACCATCCACGTGCTCTTCTGCCGTTTTTCCTGGAGTACTTACACCGCCAAAGTAAGTGGCATAGGCCAATGAGTAAAAGTTTTTAGAGAATACGGCGAGATAGAAATCACTACCATCGGTATTTTTCTGTGCGGCGTCCGCGGTAGTTAACAATCCCGTTGTGCGTCCTTTATTTCGATGCTGCTTTGGAGTACCCGTATTGACATCATACAAAGCGGAATTGGTACTTCCACCCCATCCCGAAACGAAAATCCGCTCACATCGATCAACTAGAAAAGCACTTGGACTGATGTTCGGATAGATGATGTTACCGGAGTTAAAACCAAAGGTAGTTTGCATATCAACGGAAGAAAGATCCACGGAATAGCAAGAAATATACTGACCTCCGCCTGGTTGATAGAATTTAGCGTTCACATTGGGCATGTTGGCTTCGGTTTGTCCGTAAATATATGGTTTGCCTGTAAGACCCGTTTGGACAAAATGGGCTTGCTCATAAAGCGATGTCCCATGGTAGCGACCTTGAATAACATCACCTGTATACTTATCTAATCGAATTAATATCGCATCGGCCATCCCCCCTTGGTAGTCGTTTATCCACTTGGAACCAATTATAGTTTTCAAATTACTACTGGAACTTCCGCCGCTTACATAGATGTCGTTTGACTTACCCAAAGCAACACCATAAAGCGCGTCATACCCAACGCCACCAAACTGCTGCGACCATTTTAAAATGGTAAGGGAATTATTCAAGCAAAAAGCTACGGCATCGGACTTACCACCATAGACCCCGTTTCCAGTCCTAGGAAAATTCATGCTATATGTGATCCCAGAAACATAAACATTCTTTTGATCCGTTATAATTTCACCGCGAAATTCATCGGCGTAATTATAAATCAGTGGAAAATCATCAACACTTACGCCCGACTCCGACCTATCAGCGCCAACAGCATCCAAGCCACTGCCTCCAAAAAAAGTAGAAGCCATAATAGTTGTCCCGGTAGGATTAAACTTGGTGACAAAGAAATCGTACCCGCCATTGTGCGTGTTATCATACTGTCCTTTAGTACCCATTGGAAAATCAGTGCTTCGGGTTGAGCCCATCACATACAAATTATCCAAGGAATCCGTTACCATGGAATGCGGTTGCTCATTGTTTGAACCACCCAAATAGGTACAAAAAAGCAATTTGTCGCCCGTTGAATTGAACTTTAAAATAGCGGCATCTCTAGAGCCCCCATATCCCAAATCTTCCGACACACCATCGCCAAAGGTAGTTTGTGCAGCGCCTGGAGTTATTGGCAGTCCGATATCAAAAACGGTTCCGCCGGCGTATCCATTGCCTTGAATATCGTAAGTGCCCGTACAACCAAAATTGTCAGCCCTAGAGCCGGTGTAAGTACTAAAAACCAATTTTGGATCTATCACCAAGTCATCGGTGTTTTTTGGATCTAAATTCTTGATATCAAACTGAAATGAGCCATCTTGAAGTTGGATATAATTGGCATTGAGTGTTGACTTGCCCATTTGCCCCTCAACTAAAGAACCAGAACTTCCAATGTAGTAGACGGCAGGGATTTCCTCTGTCCAATCAACGATATTGGTTTTAATTCTGCAGTACTTGTTCGATGCGCTTAATTCCGAACTGTTTTCACCTCGATATTTCCAATGAATCACGTTTGGATCAATCGTTGAGTGAACGATCCAATTGTATTTTATCGAATTTTGAAATGATTTAACTTCTAAGTCAACGCCTGGCCAAACATTTTTTATGTAAACACTACTGAATTTGTGCAATCCCTTGTAGCTGCCATTTGGATTATGGTAGTTGTAATATTCTTCTGATGCTGTACCCGAACCTTCTGCTTTTGCCAAACCTGTGGGATTTACAAAATCCATAAATACTGCTTGCGTTGGGAGTTTTAACGTTTGGGTTGTGCGATCATGCAGTTTTTCAAATGCACCGGTATCGAGTAAATTCGGTACGAATCCGGTTTGTGTAATCCACAAATCTCCGATATTGAGATGGGCCTTAGTCAATACACTGTTAGACCACTGGCCTTTGTTAATGATAAAAATTGGCTCTCCTGATGATGCTTGGATTGGGTTGCCCACATTTGCAAACAATGAGGATGAAAGAACCAAGACAAACAAAAACAGTTGCGCGCGCAGAGCAAAAATGGTCTGTTCCAATTTGAAAAAAATCATGCGGTCGCAGTTTCTTATCATCATTCCTTGCAGGGAAATGCCTACTTGTTACACAAAAATCGGTGATTTTATGTATGATTCTTACTTTTCGGCAAGGAATTGACAATAAGTTGATTGGTTTGGTTGCTTTGGGCTGTTGTACATTTGCACTTAATGACACAGTCTAAGCTACGCATCGTTTTCTTTGGGACCCCAGATTTTGCTGCATTTTCTTTGGAAAAGATAGTAAAAAGCGGATTTCATGTGGTAGGCGTAGTTACGGCAATCGATAAACCAGCGGGCAGAGGTCAGAAAATTGCAGAAAGCGCCGTTAAGCGCAAAGCGAATGAACTCGGATTAAAAATATTACAACCTGCCAATTTGAAATCAGAAGATTTCATGAATGAATTGGAATCCTTGAATCCAAACTTAGGCGTAGTGATCGCATTTAGAATGCTTCCAGAAAAGGTTTGGTCGTTCCCCACCCTAGGAACAATCAACTTACACGGCTCCTTACTTCCTCAATACAGGGGAGCTGCGCCGATACATCATGCGATTATCAATGGGGAAACCACAACCGGATTAACTACGTTTTTTTTAAAGCACGAAATAGACACTGGCGATATTATCGCAAAAACAGAGTTAGCGATTGGTGAAAACGAAACGGTTGGTGAATTACACGACAGGATGATGATTGAGGGTGCGGACTTGATTGCGCACACGCTGGACTTGATTTCTGATGGCAATTACCAAACCACCCCGCAGGATTTTAGTGAGGAACTTAAATCGGCGCCCAAGTTGAATCGAGATTTCGCCGAATTAGACTTGCAGTTGTCACTTAATGATTTTCACAATAAAGTGAGGGGACTAAATCCCTTTCCCGGTGCTTGGATTAAGAGTGAATGGGGCGATATGAAAATACTCAGCGGGGAAAAAATGGAACTCTCCCTACCCAATTTACGCAATTGCATCGTCATCGAATCACGTCAACTCGTTATTTGTCTTCACGATGGATGCTACAAAGTCAACCAAATGCAATTGCCTAGCAAGCCAAAAATGACGTCCGTCGAATTTATCAATGGATTGAAATAATTTATTTTTTTGTGTTTTTTACAATTAAAATTTGCAATTGCGAATTTTATTGCATTGATTTACGGCCGAAACACATCAGAAACGCCTATACGTAGAAAAATACTCAACCAATTCTTGCCTTATTAAAACCAATTTTAACCTGCAAGGGAGGAGTATTATGACTACACCATTGATAACTGACGGCGTGCTGATTAAACGTTACATTGACGGTAACAACGCAGCATTTGAAACATTACTGAAACGCCATAGATCTCGGATACTTTCGAGTATTTATCTTCTTGTGGGCGATCGTTACGTTGCTGAAGACATCTTTCAGGAGACTTTCATCAAGGTGATTCATAACATTCAAAAGGGCAAATACAATCACGAAGACAAATTCCTTCCTTGGGTACTTCGTATCGCTCGAAACATGAGCATCGATACAATACGTGCAAGAAAAAGAATGCCTGTGGTTGTAGATACTGAAGGACGTGACATTTTTGATAGTTTGGGTATTACCGTTGAAAGCCAGGAAGAGTATAGAGTAGCCAAGGATGATGTCGATATTTTGCGACAATGGATTTGGGAACTCCCAGAAGACCAACGTGAAGTGTTGATTTTACGTCAATACGCCGACCTCAGCTTCAAAGAAATCGCGGCACTTACAGAAACCAATATCAACACTTGTATCGGCAGAATGCATTACGCAATTTTAAACCTGCGAAAAAAGATGCAAAAAAGTGTTGCCAAAGTAAAATAATCTGATTTTAAGGCCGTTATATGTTTGTCGTTTTAGCGAAGCATATGACAAGACCACTATCACACTCAGACCTACTTCTTTATTATTATGGTGAAGCCGATGTTCAAACGGCGGCTTACATTGAGAACAATATTGCTGCGCATCCGGAGTGGACAACGTATTTTAGTGAAATTTACCAAGCTACGAGTGATATGGACACGCTAATGATTTCCCCTAATTCAACTACCCTATCCATTATTTTGGAGGAGAGTGATTCGAAATTATTTCACTCAATCGGATAATACAATTCTTGTACTTGTGTGGTAAATTCGTACCATGCAATCAATTCCCAAATTAGATTTATCTCATTTTACCGAAGGTTCTGCCGAACAAAAGAGTCAATTCGTTGCAGCGTTGGGCAATGCCTATGAACAAATTGGATTTGTTGCCATACGCAATCATAGTATTCCATCAGACACATTAAAGCTGCTCTATCAAGAAGTGGCAAATTTTTTCGATTTACCTGAAACCACTAAGTTAAAATACGACGATACGGAAGGTGGAGGTCAACGAGGTTATACTGGCTTTGGAAAGGAACACGCAAAAAATCGAAATACTGGTGATTTAAAGGAGTTTTGGCATTTCGGTCAATACGAAACACTGACAGATTATTCCTATCCTGCCAACAAACAAGTTGCTGAACTAGCGAATTTCAATAAGGCTGGTGAAGATGTTTTTCGTGCGCTCGAGAACACCGGTGTTCAAATGTTAAGGGCGATTGCGTTGCATTTAAAATTGGATGAATTCTATTTTGACGATCGCGTTACAAAGGGCAACAGTATTTTAAGAGCTATCCACTATCCACCCATTACTGAGGATCCAAAAGATGCAATTAGAGCGGGCGAACATGAGGATATTAACTTAATCACCCTATTGGTTGGTGCCAGTGCGGATGGTTTGGAGGTATTAAACAAACACGACCAATGGATTGGTGTGACGGAGGTTGAGGATCATATTGTGGTCAATGTGGGCGATATGTTGCAGAGATTAACCAATGATCAATTAAAAAGCACTACCCATCGGGTGGTTAATCCGCCTGAAAATCAGTGGGGAAAACCTCGATATAGCATTCCATTCTTCTTGCATCCACGTCCAAATGTCCCATTAAATAC
>CANHXF010000124.1 GCA_947464515.1 Flavobacteriales bacterium | reverse complement strand
TGCTGCGTATTGGAGAAATCCTCAAATGGAAGTGTTTGGAGTTTCAGGTAATAGTATGGTAGCAGGTTATTTTGAAGCAGATGGGTTTACCCGCAGTAAAATAAGACTATTGCAGCTACCGAATGGTACGTATGTTCCTGAATGTAACTCATCATTTACTCAATCAGGAATTACATATTGCTATCCTGAGAACTTAAAACGTCTTTCTGATTTTATATCAAATTGGAGGGGATCTTGGGCGTGGAGTTTGGTGTATTATCACCCAGAATATTGCTATAACAAATGGTGTAACGCAAACATCAATAAATCGTTTACCCAATACGGTAAAACCAGTTCAGAATTTGACGACATGATTTTGAACATCAATACCTGGAGCGATGCAATTTCTCACTTTCCAAATTTGCTATCGACGAATGCACTGGTAAATGAAGACCCCTATTTCCTAAGTCCCAACGGTAGTTCTCAAAAAACAACCATGGAAAATAAAATTTTGTACTGGGAAGGTTCTGCTTCCATGTTGAATGTAGCCGCAATCACTGTTAACTGTCCTTCTTATTATGGCTCGCCACTGCCAGCACCAACGCCACCCAAACCGGCCTGCGATAATTTCGGGTCACCTTCATCTTCTGCAGAACAACGTAATCAACAATGGGCTACTTATCGATCTCTGTATCTAAGTTACAAACAGGAGTTGATGGCACAAAGTGCCGATAATTGGGTTTCTAATTCCGACAATTGTAACCGCGGTTTAAATCATTGTATAGGCTTGATAGATGGCGATTTCAATCCGTTTGAGTCAAACATGGATTATGGTGATTTTGATACAGACAACAATCAACCTTGTTCTCACAATACCTACAAGTATTACTCCAATAAAATTAAACGATTCGATTTGCGTGCAGATGCGGCCGCTAAACAAATAGACGAAGACAAAGCCCAATTTAATAGATCCTATTATGGCAAGGCCTGTCCATTGGATATGGATTTTACCTTGTGGTTAAATGAAATGTCTAAAAAGGGCACCTTGAAATCAAACCACAAAGTATATGAAGACGTTTGGTTTACACCCACCATTCACAAGGCTATTATAGCACCAAGTATCCCGGGATCATCTTTTGGAGATTGGAGTTGGAATCCATCTTTGTCCACAAAGATCATGGATATTCACTTCACAAATCCTTCCTCGGTTTCAGCAAATTGCAATGTAATTTTAGAGTTGCCCGCTGGATACAATTGGTCTAGTGTCACAGTTGTTGAATTCAAGAACTTTTTTTACACGAAATACGACTCAGCTACTTTTACATATTATTTTGGATGGGATGCAAAATTGAGTTCAGGAAATACCATTAGAGTCAAAGGCCGTAGTTGCTTGCCTTTTGGAAATTGTGGTTTCAAAGATGATTGTAAGAATACTGATTACGCCAACGATTTAGCCAGGTTGATGAGTGCTTTTGCCAAAGGAAATGACCTTGTAAATTCAAACGTCAATTTGGAAACTTCATACACAAATGCATTGACTCGTTTTATTCGAAACAATGTTGGAAGCACACCCAATAATAATTTGCGTTGGTCATACAATGGCTCAGGGGTTTTCAGGATTTTCCAAAGTGGCGCTTCACCATCCTCAAATGATATAGAAATTCATTTTAATACCTATAGTCCATCGAGTTTTAGTGCGTCACAATTATCACAAATTGAGTATTTCACCAATTTCAAATTTGACAACGGGAATTTAACCGGCGGATTTACTGTCACTGCTTGGTACTCATCAAGTGGTTCACCACCGTATTCAAAGGTTGATATTTCTGGCTCAGCTTCCAGGGGTAGATTGGGGATTTGTAACAATCCAGTACCTGTGGTGTGCGATAATATTCAATATGATGCCACCACCGATTTTGAAGCATTGTTGTCATACTATATCCCATCGCATCCAACTTCAGATATCAATTTAATGTCAAGTAATTTGTATACAAATTTGCTTGAATCATATGTTGGAAAAGGAAATGCTACACTAAAAAATCCGGTTTGGGGAAACAATGAAATATCAACAAGCATAGAACTTAAAGATCCTGCTACAAACGCTATCATCAGCAACTGTGCCATTCGGTTGTATAGAAAGAATCTGAAAAACTTTACATCCAATGGCAGTATTTCTAATATTATACAATTAGGTCTGATTGGTTCTGACGGTCAAGGTTATTTGGCTGGAGCGGAGCACAATTTTACCGTAATGGTGAAATTTAATAATGGAATTTATGAGGAAATGTACGGTTCAGTGTCCTGTATACCCATTGGTACTTGCCCAGACTGTGATCCACCCGTTAATGTTAGTGGGCTTGGAGGGAGTGGGTCTGGTACGAGTGGCACAGGGTCTAGTGCGACCGAAAAATGTTCAAATTATAATTGGTACGTTCAAGAAGTACAAAATTACAATATGAGTGGAGGGCCGACAGTTGCCATTGTTGCTAACAGCTCTTCTTTTCCTTGCGAATGTGTAACCAATTATTTGTACTACATTAGAGCATTAAGGTTGGGTAATTCATACAATTTATTTCAATTTATGGGTTGCGATACACCGCTTTCATCAAGCCCGGTTGACATTAGTCAATTCGCAACATTCTATGGTTGTCAAATGTCTTTTTGCCACGAATGTGATTTGTGGGGTAGCACAGATGGAGTCCTCAATTCGGGATCTGCACAACAAAAGGTATTGATGAATGCGGTTGCAGCCTTTAATAATAAATTCTCAACTATGGCAACCCCACCATCTTGGTTTACACCCGTTTTTATGACAGAGGACTCTATAGGACCACTAGAATGCGAATGTGCCCTGAAATATGGCGTCTATATTAACCGATGGGTCAATGCATTGAACACCGAATTTCCACACACGGATTATCCAGAGTTTCAACCAGTGCCGTATTCCAAGTTCAAAGAACAGGGCTGCGATGCGGATTGCTGGTGGCAGTATCATTATTACGCGCAGAAATCACAAGTTGCTGGGGTCACAAATATTGCAAGTTTTTCTAAAAACATAGATTGCGAAAAATGGTTGAGATTTACAGATCATTATTATAATTTGGCGGGACATTCGCCAGCCAATTTGGCTTCCTATGGCTTTTCTCAGGTGACGTTGTACCCCAATCCTTATGCGAATTTTAATCCACTTGTCCCTATTTCTATCAGAAGGAAAAATACAAGCGCCCAAGAAAGTCTGCAGCGGGATTTTAACAAATGTGACTTAGAGCCATTGCCCACAGTGACTTATGTAAATCCATGTAGCAAATATTTGGATGAAGTCGCTTATCACAACGCTCAAATTCGTCACAATCAACAACTGGAAGAGCTAACATCTGCTTTTCAGAAAGATTACTATGCTCATTGTATGTCAGCACTTGAAACTCTGACAGTACAATACCCTTCAAGAGATTATCATTTTACTTTGTATTACTATGACCAAGCGGGCTCACTTGTTAGAACCGTGCCCCCAGCGGGAGTGAAACTGGTTACGGATCCAGCAGATTTTGAATTAATCAATGCCGACAGAACCTATGGTACACATAATTTCTATACTTCTCATATTCTCAATACAGTATACGAGTACAATAGTTTAAATCAACTGGTTAAGCAAAGTGTTCCAGACAATGACAAGATGGATCTATGGTATGTTTCTCAGACTTCAGGTGTTCCAGCGGGTTTTGAAGCCAAAGACGTTCAATTTGTCAATGGCAACAATGGAATCATGGTTGGGAATCTAAACGGAATCTCTCAATTCTATCGCACTGTTGATGGCGGTGAAAATTGGTTCCGCGAAGGCGATATCTACACCGGTAATATCAGTCGAATTTCTATGGCCAGCACAACAGTTGGTTACGCCGTGGCCAAAGCAGGGATACTGTTAAAAACCGTTGATGGCGGACAAAACTGGGTCATTTTGGCACTAAACAAATACTCCGTGGTTGATTTTGTTGATATCGTAGTTAGAAGTAATGGGGGTGTTTATGAGGGTTATGTAGGTGGTAAGTCGGGATTCTTTGAATATTTCAGCGACAACTCAGGCGTGATAACATGGAGCGGTAATAAATTGCCATCAGCGTTGGCGGGAGCAGATACCAAGAGCATATCATTCAAAGAAACATCCACCGGTACAGGCTACGCTGTGGTTGAGTTGGCCGGAAATTCAAAGCTGATAAAATGTACTTCTTGGGCTGGCACTTGGACTGAAGTAACATTGGTTAATAAGCTCCGAGCATCTGATTTGGCTTGCAATTGGATGATTGATAACAACAATGGATTCGCAGCGGGTGCAGATGGGTTATTGGTAAAAACTACGGATGGTGGTGCTAATTGGACCATCATAGAAACCGGAGTGAGTTTTAACTTTAAAGATGTTTTCTTCAGTACCACAGACAAAGGACTCGCGATCAATTCTTTGGGTAAAATTTATAAAACCACCAATGGAGGAAATACATGGACGCAAGCATCGAGCATTGGTTTTTACAATGGATTTCACTTTTGGGATAAAACCAACGGCAAAGGTTTCGCGGTTGGCGAAGATGGGTTGATTGCTAAATTGGATCTTTCAGGAACGAATATAAAAGTTGAAAAATTAAGTCCTGCGCAATCCGTTACAGCGGATTTCAACCAGGTATACTTCAGAAACCTGGATGATGGTATCATCGTTGGCGACAATGGAGCAGTATATATCGTTTCCAATGCTTCAGGGAATTTGTTGTGGTATCCGGTAACTGGCGCTCCATCAACAGACATTACCCATGTCTATTCAAATTCTGCCACGTTAGGTGTAGTTACAATGGGCGGTAATGTTTATCGCATGGATATTACGGGCACTGCACCCAATTATAATGGTTCATTTAGCCAATTAACAACGGGAATCAATTACTACAGCCAATTATCGGAGAATGGGGCCAATCTGTTCGCTTTAAACGCTGGAAGTAGCCCGCAAGTCGCCACTTTTTCTACATCAAGCCCAGGAACCCCATCAGTAAATTCTATCAGTTCGCTGTCGGGTGATGGAACGGTGAAGGACATCGCTGCCCTAAGCGGCACAAACTACATAGTGGTGGGTGATTTGGGAACGATCAGAAAATACTCCGGCACTTGGAATACGAGCCTATTGAGTACAAAGCCCAACAACTTCAACAAAATCAAAGCCCTTGGGGGCACTTCGGAGATTTGGATTGCAGCGGGGGATGGTAATTTGTATAAAAGTCTGAACGATGCAGCTACATTTAGTATGGTACCCACTGGATCGGTTTCAAAATTGACGAGTTTAGACATTTCATCATCCGGACAAGGGATGGCGGCCGGTTATACAAGTAATTTACTTTTGATAAATTCCGGTGTAATCACCCAAGTGAATTGTGGTACTGCTGTATTGATCAATGATGTTATTAGCACTGGATCCGGTTCGGGGTACATTGTTACCTCCAATAAAAACGTACCGTTGCTTTACACCAATAACAGTGGTGTGACATTTACCATTGCAAATATTGGTGGTTTATTGATGCCTGGAACCAATTATACGACGGCCACGCGAAATTCAAACAATGATATATTGCTGGGTGGAACTTCAGGAACATTGGCTAGGATGGATGGTAGCAGTTCCATTTGGAGTCGATCCTATTTGGGTACAGAAGAATTACGCGATCTTCATATTAACAAAGCCATAGGCGTT
>CANHXF010000123.1 GCA_947464515.1 Flavobacteriales bacterium | reverse complement strand
TATTGTAACCCTTAACAAACAAGGTTCTATAGATATCCTGAATCTCGGCAATCTTTTCGGTTGAAAACTCTCTTCTTCTAAGTCCTACGCTATTAACTCCCTCATAACTCAATGGTTCACGCGCTGCTTTTGTATAGGGGGGGACATCCTTTCTTACCAAAGAGCCACCGCTAATCATGGCGTGTCGTCCGATTTTTACAAATTGATGCACAAGTGCGGCACCACCAAGTATCGCCCATTCACCAACCGTTACATGACCCGCGACTTGTACGCTGTTGGCTAAAATACAGCAATCCTCAATTACAACATCATGAGCCAAGTGAACATAGGCCATCAACAGTACATTGTTGCCAATCTTAGTTACTCCAGAGGCTTTGGTACCTTTGTTGATTGTTACATATTCGCGGATTGTGGTATTGTTACCAATGACGGTGAGTGTTTCTTCCCCATCAAATTTCAAATCTTGGGGAATCGCACCGATGGATGCGCCAGGGAAAATCCGACAATTTTTTCCAATACGAGTTCCTTTAAATATGGTAGCACCCGACATTACATGGGTACCTTCACCAATTTCTACATCGGCGTGAATGGTGACAAATGGATCAATAATTACGTGATCTGATATTTTTGCCGAGGGATGAACGTAGGCCAGTGGCTGAATCATTTTCGAAGTCTTAGTTTTACGAATTAAGCGATTTTTACGATTTGAGCCATCATTTCGGATTCACAAACCAATTTTTCTCCTACCCAAGCACGTCCGCGCATCATACACAATCCACGTCGAACAGGTTCAATCAATTCCAATTTCATGATCAAAGTATCACCAGGAACTACCTTGTCCTTGAATTTCGTATTGTCGATTTTCAAGAAATACGTACCATAGTTTTCAGGATCCTCAACCGTACTCAATATCAAAATACCGCCACATTGAGCCATCGCCTCAAGCTGCAAAACTCCCGGCATGACAGGATCTCCAGGGAAGTGTCCGGCAAAGAAAGGTTGGTCAAATGTGATGTTCTTAATACCCACAATGTCATTTTCTGTTTTCGATACAATCTTATCAACCATCAAAAAAGGGTGGGCATGAGGTAGCATTTTCATGATGTCCTTTGTTGCATATAAGGGCTTTTCATTGGGATTGTAATAAGGTACCCCATCTTGTTTCCTGCGCATTTCCTTTTTCATAACTTGTTTAATCTTCTTGGCAAAAGCGACATTACTCGCGTGTCCTGGTCTGGCCGCCATGATTTGTCCTTTAATTGGCATACCAACCAAAGCCAAATCGCCAATCATATCAAGTAGCTTGTGTCGCGCTGGCTCATTTTGAAAACGCAAATCCAAATTATTCAAAATCCCATTCTGAGTTACCTCAACCGTAGTTTTATTAAAAACAGAAGCCAATCGATCCAATTCAACCTGCTCCACTTTTCTATCAACCACTACGATTGCATTGTTGAGATCGCCCCCTTTGATGAGGTTGTTTTGAAGTAAATATTCCAGTTCATGCAAGAAGCAAAAAGTCCGACAAGGTGAAATTTCTTTCTTGAATTCTGCCATGCTAGTAATGGCCGCATGTTGGCTGCCCAAAACGGGTGAATTGTAATCTACCATTACCGTTAAACGATAGTCGTTCACTGGCATCGCTATGATTTCTACTTTATTCTCCTCATCGGTAAAATTGATGTTATAAGGAATTTCGAAATACTCCCTGTCCGCATCCAATTCTACAATTTCATTGGCTTCGATGAAATCAACAAACGGACGACTGCTACCATCCATGATTGGCATCTCAGGGCCATCTATGTCGATGAGTACGTTGTCAACTTCCATCCCCACCAAAGCGGCTAATACGTGCTCTACGGTAGAAACTGAGGCGTTTCCTTTGGTTAATGTTGTGCCACGGCTTGTATCGGTTACCAAATCGCAATCTGCTTCAATAATTGGTGAGCCTTCTAAATCAACTCTTCGGAATTTATAGCCGTGATTTTCAGCCGCAGGATTTAGAGTTAAAGTTACGTTTGCTCCGGTATGTAAACCAACACCCGAAATGGTGATGGCGGATTTTAATGTCGTTTGCTTAGGATTTAATTGATTCATCGTGGATTGACTATGATTTTTTAAATGATTCTAATTCTCTTTTTAATGATTCTAATTCTTGCATCAGGGTACCAAGCTTTCGATTGTTAGCAACGCTCTTTAAGAAAGTTCTTACATCCGTAGCTGGTGTACCTGTCAGCTTTTGATTTTCTTCGGTAACATTTCCAGTAATTCCCGCTTGTCCGCCAACCGAAGTATTTGGTGCGATGGTTAAATGCCCAGCAACACCAACTTGACCGCCAAACTGAGAGTAACCACCCACTTTCGTGCTGCCTGAAATCCCTGTTTGAGCCGCAATAACTGTATGCTCACCGACTTCAACATTGTGCGCTATCTGAACTAGGTTGTCGAGTTTGGTCCCAGTCTTAATAACCGTGCTTCCCATCGTCGCTCTATCAATACTGCAATTGCTTCCAATTTCAACCCAATCTTCTAGTACTACATTGCCCACTTGAGGAATTTTGACATACTTACCATTCACCGGCGCAAAGCCAAAACCATCGCCGCCAATCACACTGCCTGCCTGAACGATACAATGGTTTCCAACGATACAATCAGCGTAAACAACAACGTTGGGGTAGATGATGCAATTGCTGCCAACTTTAACATTTCTGCCAATGTAAGCGCCTGGATAGATAACCGTGTTATTTCCAATGGAAACGTTTTCTTCGATATATGCGGTGGCGCCAATATGCACATCGTTTCCAACAATGGCCGTTTCATGAATATGGTTTGATTCAATCCCTGTACGATGTTTGTTTGGGTCGAAATATTTCCCCAAAATGGTACAAAAAGCAAAATAGGGGTTGTCGTGATGAATTAATACAGCACTTATTGGATGCTGGGGTTTGAAATCCTTAGGGACGATCACAGCGCCACAGTTTGTTTCATAAAGGGCTTGCTCGTATTTGGGATTTGATAAAAAACCCAAGGAGTTTGCATCGCCTTCTTCCAATTTGGCCGCGTTGGTAATTGTTACCGCAGCTTCAGGAAGATTTAAGATTCCACCAATCTGAGTCGCTATTTCTTTGGCCGTTAGCATCGTTTCAGCCTGCAAATTAATACCAAACTCATAAATCACCGCCGATTTGCCCACATAAACTCACATTTCATGGATGAAAAACCCACAATCGTATGGAGAATCAATTTTTCTTTCTATTTTGGCCGATAGATTAATATCAATTCAACATGAATTCAACAGAAGACCAAATGTATTCCGACAAATCACATCCCAAGGGATTGTACGTTTTGTTCGTGACCGAAATGTGGGAGCGCTTTAGCTATTATGGCATGCGCGCCTTGTTTGTATTGTTTATGGCCAAAGCTATGCTATTCGACAAAGCCTTTGCTTCTCAAATTTATGGTAGTTATACCGGTTTGGTTTATCTGACACCGCTTTTGGGTGGGTATATGGCCGATCGTTATTGGGGCAATCGCAAATCAATTATCATTGGTGGTGTGTTAATGGCCATTGGACAGTTGTTCATGTTCTTTGCAGGTACTTATTATCAAGAAATTGAAATTGCAGCTCCATTAATGTTTACTGGATTGGGCTTTTTGATTATTGGAAATGGATTTTTTAAACCCAATATTTCTACGATGGTTGGACAGTTGTACCAAGCAGGAGATAAGCGGGTAGATTCAGCCTTTACGATATTCTACATGGGTATCAACCTGGGTGCCTTCATCGCGCCTTTGTTGTGTGGTTATTTGGGCGATACAGGCAATGCTGCTGATTTCCGTTGGGGATTCATGGCTGCATGTGTAGGTATGATTGTCAGCTTGATCCTTTTCATCACGTTGAAAAACAAATACCTCGTAACACCAACCGGTGAGCAAATTGGTGAAAAACCTAACTCTGCTCGTGAGGTAAAATCTGAAACCGATGTTGCTGCGCCTGTTAATTATACCGCAATGGGTATTTGGGCTGCTGTTTTTGGTGGGTTACTCTATTTGTTCCATTTTCAAGCCGAGATGGATTGGATTGGATCATTTATTTTCTCCTTAACTATTGCTGCACCAGGTTATATCATTACCGACCCAACCCTAAGCAAGGTTGAACGTCAGCGTATCTGGGTAATTTATATTGCCGCTTTCTTTGTGATATTTTTCTGGGCGGCGTTTGAGCAAGCGGGTGCTTCGTTGACCTACTTCGCGGAAGAGCAAACCAATCGTGAAATCTTCGGAACCACGATTCCAACATCTTATTTCCAATCTATTAACGCTGTAGCAATTGTAATTTTTGCTCCCTTGTTCGTTTGGTTGTGGGGTTGGATGGGTAAGAGAAACATGGAGCCGGCATCACCTTTTAAACAAGCCATGGGATTGTTCTTATTGGCGATGGGTTACTTGGTAATCGCATTTGGTGTGAAAGGCATCGACCCTAGTACAAAATTGAGTATGGTTTGGTTGGTGTCGCTGTATACAATTCACACCTTTGGTGAGTTGTGTTTGTCGCCTATCGGACTTTCTATGGTGAATAAATTGGCACCAGTGAAATTGGCTTCTTTGTTGATGGGCGTATGGTTCCTTTCAACTGCGGCTGCCAACAAATTCGCAGGAACTTTAAGTGCTTTGTATCCTGAAGAAGTAAAAATGGAAAAGCGTTATTCTGCAAAAGCCGATGCTTCTGTGATGGCAACCTTCAACGCAAATATGCTTGATACCAATGTATGGAAAGCTGATCCTAAAGGAACTTATTCTTTGGCTACAGCGACGGTAAAAACGGTGAAGGCTGCAGATGCTGAAACGGATTCAATGGTTGCTTTGACCATGAATAATGTTGCCGCCGCGGATAACTCCAAACACGTATGCACAGACTCATGCATGAGCAGTGGGACTTGTCCAATGCACAACAAACCCTTTGTGGCTGCCGTAACCAAAAATATCTCGGTATTCCATTTGAAAGTCATCAAATCGAATAATAAGTATTTTGACCGTGCTCTATTACTCAATGATACAACTTTGATTACCCATGATTCCGTGGATGTCGTTACCAACATAAATGGGGTAAAGAAAGCAACGAAAGAGGAAAGATTACAGACTTGGAATTTGAAGCCTGAAAAGCCGACATTCTTCGTAAAGATTGAAACATTGTACGATTTCTTCATGTTGTTCGTATTTATGGCGGGAGCCGCATCAATCGTATTGTTCTTTTTGAGTGGTAAACTCTTAAAGATGATGAATGGTGTAAGGTAAGCCGGTAAAATAATATATTCTCCTAAACATGTCGTTTAGAACAAAAAGAGGGAGCCTATTGGCTCCCTCTTTTTTGTTTCAATTCCGTATTTATTTATTGTAAATGCGTGAGTAAATCGGCAACGACAAATGTGCTGCCCCCCACATAAATCAAATCTTGGGGTCTAGCATCTTTCAATGCCTGTAAATAAGCCGATTTGACATCCTCAAAAAAGGTTCCTTCCAATCCCATTGCTTTTCCCTCTGCCGCTAACGCATCAGACGCCAATCCCCTCATTACACTAGGTTTGCAATAGTAATAGACTGCCTCTTTAGGTAGTAAGGATAGGATAGTTTGTCGATCTTTATCAGAAACCATACCCCAAACCATCCTAATTCTCGGTGGTTGCGCCTGGATATCATTTGCGGAATAGTGATTGGCAATCAAGTTGT
>CANHXF010000122.1 GCA_947464515.1 Flavobacteriales bacterium | reverse complement strand
TGCCATTTTGCGAAGTCCACACCCGTTGGTTTATGGCATGTTCGAATACCTCAACGCAGTTTGCAATTCGCAATGGGACGCATTGATATACAAAGATTACGAAGCGGTTTTTCCTTTGCCTTTCAAGAAGAAATTCGGCATCAAATATCTCGTTCAGCCTGTGTTCTGTCAACAATTGGGTGCTTTCGGTTCAAACGCTAACGTAAGTACTCACAATTTTTTATCTGCCATTCCAAAACGTTTCTTGAGGGTTCGACTTCAATTAAACCCATATTTCGATCAAAAAAACGAAGTAGGATCGATTCTAACAAAACACTCGGGAAAGTGGGCATCAAGCGGAAAATTGACAACCAAAACCAATATGACAATCCAGTTGTCGCAACCGCTTGATTATAATAAAGATTGCAAGAAAAACTTACATAGACTTGCGGAACTACCCATAGAATATAAAATCAATGCGATTTCCATTAGGGATGCAATTGACACGTATCGGAAAGCCTGGGGCAGACAAAACCCAGAAATTGGAGACGATCACTATCAACTATTTGCAAATGCCTGCTCGGGAAAATTATCGTTTACCGTAACCGCACATCACCGAACAGAGGGCACTCTCTTGGGGGCTGCAATTTTTTTAATTACGCCGGAAAACGCCAATCGCAGTTTACATTATGTTTGTGCGGGACCCACAGAACCTGGCAAATCCATTGGGGTAATGCATGGGATTATTGATTTTGTTTTGGAACGGTATCAAGGTGGAAATATGCTTTTTGATTTTGAGGGCAGCAGTATTGCGTCCGTTGCATCGTTTTATAAAAAATTCGGTGCCAATGAAGAGCCTTTTTTCTGTTTCAATCGAGGCTTCTGAACTTTGATTCTCAAGGCAGTGATTATCTTCGCGTAATGAATCCCTGGATACAAGCAGCTCGATTGCGTACTCTACCTCTTGCCTTGTCTGGTATCCTGTTGGGCACTGCATTATCGCACATGTGCGTTTCGGCAGCAATTCTATCGGACGGCCAACTTACCCAGACTTTATCAAATTCGGACAATCCTATCGGACCTGAGGGTTTGAAATTGGGATTTCATGCTTCACCGTTTGTAATTACTCTGTTGGCCATTCTAACAGCCACAGCATTACAAGTATTAAGCAATTTTGCCAATGATTATGGCGATTTCAGCAAAGGCACCGACACCAAAGCGAACCGAAGTGATCGAATGTTAGCATCTGGCAAAATATCTGAAAAATCCATGAAGCGAGCCATTTGGTTCATGAGCCTCATCACTTTAATATTAGGTGTTTTATTGATTTATATATCAGGATTATTTGAAACCAGAGGTGGATTCTATTTGCTGGCTATTGGTTTATTGGCATTGTTTGCCGCCATCACTTATACCGTGGGTAAGAACGCTTACGGATATTTAGGATTGGGCGATTTATTTGTTTTGATGTTTTTTGGCTTTGTCCCCGTTTTGGGAATGGGCTTATTAAATGGATTGTTTGTTAATGAATTAACCTGCCAGTACTTAGATGTTTTTCTTTTAGCAGGGTTGGGGTTGGGCTTGTTAAGCACTGGCGTATTAAACGTAAATAATTACCGAGATATTCCAACAGACAAAGAGCAAAATAAGCAAACACTAGCGGTAAGACTAGGCGCAAAAAAAACCATCGTATACCACAGACTACTTTTACTTTTGGGTGGAGCGCTGATACCAATGTCGTTTCTTACATTTGAAAAACGATATTTCGAATGGCCCGAGATCTTTGGCCTTCAGTCTGTTTTCCTTATTGGGATTTTTTCACCCATTTTTTTGTTGCTTTCTAGTCACTATCAGGCGGTTAAAGCGGCAGAACCTGGCGATCGTGAAACACTAAATCCGCAATTAAAAAAACTCTCTCTAACGGTTCTAGCGATGGTATTATTGTACGTGTTTTTGGCGTTTTTCATTCTTGATTTTTTCGGACATTAATCAATACCGCTATACGTCTACAAGTCATATCGAGCCAGGCTAACTTCAAATTGTAAATATTCAGATATAAAAACCATGCGTTTCGAGATCACTCCACACACCATGGAATTTATTAAGTCCGCCAAGACAAGCAGAGGCGAATACCATCAAAAAACAAGTCATCTCATTCGATTGAGTGATGGCATTTTCGAAGGCGTGGGCGAGGCAGCTCCCTTAGCAGATCTCAGCATCGACGGCAATGTGGATTTTTATAATAAAACCGCATCGCTTTTAGATAGTCACCTAGAAAAATCGGATATCGAATCACTCCTAGAACATTGGGAACCAGGAACTTCCGAGTCGTTGCCAGCCTTGCGATTTGCACTTCATTGCGCTTGGCAACATTTGCAATTTTTACAAGCTCAACCCAACATTGCCCACCACCCTACTAAGCCCACCTATTGGATGCAAAACGATTTTACTTCTGGTAATTCGGGTATTCCCATAAACGGTTTGGTGTGGATGAGTGATATTGACGCGATGTATGAAGAGGCTCTTTTAAAAATCGATGCCGGTTTTGATTGCATAAAATTCAAAGTGGGCGCTTTAGATTTTGACGAAGAATGCAAATTGATAGAAAAAATTAGAAATAAGTACGATGCGTTTAAGTTAGAAATTCGTCTCGATGCCAACGGTGGTTTTGGGTCGGATACAGCGCTTGAACAGATTCAAGAATTGCATCGTTTTGAAATACACTCACTGGAACAGCCAATAAAATCAGGCTTCCACGAACTAGATCGCATTTGTCGTTTTAGCAAAATTGACATCGCCTTAGACGAAGAATTAATTGGCATACACCCTAACAAAATGGGAAACAACCCAACTACTGGCAAAGCTTTATTGACTTGGGCCAAACCCAAATACATCATTTTAAAGCCGACATTATTAGGTGGCTTAGACATGGCCGATCGATGGATAAATTTGGCATCGGCGTTAGATATTGGATGGTGGAGCACGAGTGCCTTGGAGGGAAATGTAGGTTTGGCGGCAATCGCCCAATGGGTATCAAAATACAATCCCAACATGCCGCAGGGCCTAGGAACTGGCTCGCTATTTAAAGAAAATTATGATTCTCGAACCCGTGTGATTAAAAACAAAATCTGGTATTTACCCCAAGAATAATGCTTAAGTTACCTCAAGATTTTATTGATTCTGTTAACCGCGCACTGCCAAGCAATGAAGTAGATGATTTGATTTTGGCAATACAAGAATCGCCTAAAGTTAGCATTCGATTAAACGCATCAAAAGGAATCACATCCAACCATTTTTTAGACGATACCTTGGGCTCTCCTATCGCTCATTGTCCTGATGGATATTTGCTAAACACCAGGCCATTGTTTACCGCCGATCCCGCATTTCACGCTGGTGCTTATTACGTACAAGAGGCCAATAGCATGGTGATTGGGGAATTGGTGAAGCGGATCATCAACAATTACGATGAGGGGGCCGTTGTATTGGATCTATGTGCGTCGCCAGGAGGAAAAAGTACGCATGTTGCGACAAATTTAAGGCCGGGAGATTTACTTGTTGCAAACGAAGTTATTTCGGGTAGATGTAATACACTTATAGAAAACCTGTGCAAATGGGGCCAGGGAAATCACGTCGTTACTTCTGCCGATGCAAAGCAACTTGGAGAACTTCAGGGCCTTTTCCAAATCATCGTGGCGGATATGCCATGCAGCGGAGAGGGTATGTTTCGTAAAACACCCGATGCCATAGGCGAGTGGAGTTTGAGTAACGTGGTTTTATGTACGGATCGACAAAAACGTATTGCGCACGACATATGGCCAAGTTTGGCTGAGGGTGGGGTGATGATTTACAGCACTTGCACATACAATCGTTGTGAAAACGAAGACAATGTCAATTATATCGCTACTGAGCTGGGTGCAAATATTATTGAATTTGATTTTCCCGAATCACTCGGAATAATTGAAGTAGAGCCCGGCAAATACCGGATGTTGCCAAGTCATACGCAGGGCGAAGGTTTCTTTTTTGCGATACTGCAGAAAACATCAAAAACCCGTTTAAGATTACCGAAGGTGGGAAGAATCAAACCGAGTAAAAATCTGCCCGACTTTTTGCGTGGTGAATTCTTTGGTTATGAATTACAGGATGGTTTAATGATTGTGAAAAATGGGAAATGGAACGACTATTACTTTAATCTTCCTGCCTTATTGCCAGGCATTAAACAAACAGGCGTAAATGCTGGACAACTGATAAAAAATCAGTGGAAAACTCATCCAGAGTATGATTTATTGGCAGAAAAGCCGGTGAATTACCCCCTTTATCAATTAACAATAGACGAGGCATTGCAGTATTACAAGCGAGAGTTTCTATCGATACAATCGGCCCAAAAAGGAATCTCTGGTTTGCGTTGGAACGCTATTGCATTAGGAACAGCAAACGCTGTGAACAATGGGTTTAACAATTTATGGCCGATGAATTGGCGCATCATTCAATCCAAAATTCAAGCAAACAGTTTGCTTATTGAAAGACCTATTAAGCCTTGATTGCTTTGGGTTTGGTGCGCTTCAACCGATCAACGTAGTTCATTTCTTTTTCGGTTAAAAATCTCCATTTTCCTCGGCCCAATTTCACTTTGTCAAATTCACCCAACAATACGCGGTCCAAGGCGGTTACTTCATATCCGAAATGTTCAAACATTCGCCTTACGATGCGATTTCGACCACTTTTGATTTCTATACCCAACACATTTTCTTTGCCCTCTTCCACAAATCCACACTGTTCAAAAGCCATCATGCCATCCTCAAGTTCAATACCTTCTACGAGTTGAAGCATATGGTCCTTGCTCGGCTTCTTATCCAACGTTGCCCTATATACCTTTTTGATTTCAAAGCTCGGGTGCATCAATTTTTGCGACATTTCACCGTCGTTTGTTAATAGCAAAACCCCTGTAGTATTTCGGTCTAAACGGCCAATGGGATAAATGCGTTCTTTTCCTGGCAAATCAATCAATTCCATCACCGTTTTTCTACCCTCTGGATCATCTGTTGTTGTGATGTATCCCTTGGGTTTGTTCATGATGATATATACTGGTTTTTCGGGGATCACTTTACGATCCTCCACTTTTACATTGTCCGATGGGCGAATTTTGGTGCCCAATTCTTTTACTACGTCGCCATTCACTTTTACCAATCCCTGAGTAATCAAGTCATCGGCTTCTCTACGCGAACAAATTCCACTATTTGCAATATATCGATTAAGTCTAATCTCTTCACTTTTCGCGTGGTTTGCACTCTTCTCTAGGTTGTTTACAACGCGATTAAACTCTCTTTTGCTACCTTTAAATGCAACGGGAGTATCTGCCTTGTCTGCTTTCGGAATGCCAAAGGTTTTTGGTTTTTCGTCGTCAGAATATTGCGTTTTTTTTTGTTCTGTTGATTCGTTGTATTCTCGCTTAGGTGCAGCTGGCTCAGATCCAATAGGCTTAAATTTAGACAGACCTGCTCCGGGTGCTGCTTTGGGCTTATTGAATTTTTCGGCAGACTCAAATGTGTCGTTGCGCTCCGTGCGAGGCTTGTCGAATTGTCGTTCTTCCCTCTCAAATTTTGGTTTACCAGTTCCGCGATCACCACCAAACTTTGGACGATCCGATCCACGATCAGCACCTCCAAATTTTGGACGATCACCACCGCGGTCTGAGCCTCCGAATTTAGGACGGTCTGTTCCACGATCTCTTGGTCCAAATGACGGCTTGTCGCCACCAAATCTCGGGC
>CANHXF010000121.1 GCA_947464515.1 Flavobacteriales bacterium | reverse complement strand
GTGTGGGCTATGATTTTGTAAGTGTAAATGCCTTTTGCAATTTTCAATCCAGGGACACCGGTATTCTCCTTGGATTGATAGATCAATTTGCCTTGAATGTCGTAGACTTCTAACGCATCGAACTGCCAAGCGCTAGTGACGAGTTTCAAGGATGATGTAATTTTTGCTTCCTCGTTGAATTGAGTGACCCCTGAAACATCCCACACCGATATCTTCTTAGTGAACTCTCCATAGCAACCATTCTTATGTAGGCTTCGCGCAGAAACCTTGTAATCGGCGACTTTGTTATCGAACAACCATGTAATAGGATTTAAGAGCGATGTATCTGCTTTATTACCGGTGCCAAAATACCACCACACGCGTGAGGAAATCGTGTTGGCCGTGAACGTAAATGATGTCATTGGCAACCTGACCACGGTGTCGGGACTTACATAATAACTAATGGGAATAGTATCTTGAATCCGCAAAACGACATTGCCATCGGCATAACAATACTTTGACGATTCAACACGAATGGCAACTTTACCAACTGCCATACGAGGCGTAAACACACTGCTGTTTTTATCAAAGATTTTCTGAATATTCGCCGATAGATTGGTGTTCCCATTAAAAGAATAGAGACCCACACTGTAAGTTGTATCGCTGGATTCGCCAGAAGAAATTTTCAACTTGCTGCGGAAGCTGAAAGGCGCATCGTTCGGACAAAACAAGGTATCTCCCGAATAGGTAAATTTGGTTTGTGGTTTGGCGATGATGGTGGTGGTATCGCAGGCCCGACAGCCGAGCGTGGAATCCACCGCACAAGCTTGTAATCTATAACTACCCACCGCAATAGAATCCAAATGCGTCACCAAATACGTCCCCTTTCTACCATCCACCGTGAGGGTCATTAATTGGGCGATGGATTTAGCAGGCATTCCGATGATTTTCCATTCATATGGCAGCGCGTTTTTGGCAGGCTTTTCCAATGCATCTTCGGGGTAGAAAGCCGAATCACCACTGCAAATATTTTTGGTGGTGGCCAAATCAAATTGTGGACGGAAAATCACATCAATTGAATTGGTATCGTAACTCACACAGCCAAGGGTGTCGTAAACAGCAACCAGAGAAAGTGTAATTTGATCGAGCCCTTTGATAGCAGCAGGAGCTCGCAATTTGTAGTAGTTCGGCCCAAGCCTATCTAAATACTTCCCATTCAAACAATAAACGTTTGTTTTGGGTCCGCCATTGAACATGTCTTTGCTCGTGGGATCAATCAATTTGAGCGGCGCATCAGAGGCACAAAACGGCGACAGGGGTGATTTTTTCCAATGAATGGGGTCGCTGATCACTTGCTCAATGTTCATCTGTTGGGCCTCGCTACAGCCTTTGGCGTCGGTAATGACCAAAACAACCGACGTGTCTTTTTGGGTTTTGATGGTAATGCCTTTGTTGTTGCCAATTTTATTCAGGGTAGATAAGTTCACAAGGCGAGGATTCACCGTCAATACGGCGATGGAGGCATCCATACCATACCACTGATAGGTCAACGCACCTTTTCGGGCAATTATATTTTTCGGCTCCAATTGGATTTGACCGTTCGGACAATTGAGGGTATCGGCGAACGGTTTTTTATTGCCTAATGAGAAATCAATGACAGTATCTATGATGTTAATGGAAGTATCCCAATACTTAAAACAGCCGCCTTCATTAGAAAAAAGCGCTAGGATTTTGTATTTGCCAGATCCATTCAACCGGAGGCTATCGCTCATTCGATTCGATGTACCCACCGTTTTCCCGGCAGAATCCAGCACTTGCCAACTTACTTTGGGAGCGCTACCCCCGTTAAATTTATCGATATTAAATGTGAGTTTATTGCATCCTTTATAGGCAATTTGGGGTAACCCAGAGGAATTGGGGTACACCTTCACCACTAAGTTGTAGGTGGTTGACAAGGGTTCGTCGCAGTGTAAATCGACCACTTTAATTGGGAACACATAGCCTTCTGCAAAAGTATCAGCGAGGGAGGGTGTCCAATTGAACTCCAAACTGCGCTTGTTTTTCGCAGAACTATACACTTTGATGCTTGCACCACGGTAAGTAGGCGGAACGATCACCTGAAGACTGTCTGCTACGATCTGTGAGGTGGCTAAGACATCTTCGAATTCCACAAATTTCTGTTTGATGGTTGAACCCACACAAACTTTGAGTACCGTTTTTTGAGTGAGTAGCGCCTTGGGGGATTCGTTTTTTCCATTGGGATCTACAACCACCGCTGCAATTTCTCTTTGGTGTTCTGCAATCAGAGTGTATTTGCCATTTTTATCGATGCGATATTCTTTAACCTTCACACAGGCAATTCCAACTTCACCATCAACACTAGGTGAAAAAATGAAAACACCATCGGTTGTATCGAAATGGGTACCACGCACAGGATTGGTTTTGACATTGGAGCTACAGAGTGTTGTCCCTGCGCAAGTTGGTGTAAAGGGATGACTGAGGTCACTGGTTGGGGTATTTACACAAATTTTGTTTTTGTAGGGTATATCATAGTTAGAGGGGGAGAGTTCGTATCGCAACACATCTCTGTCCGTTGTATCTGAAAGTCCCTGATTAAAGATGGTGGATCTATCGAGTTGGACAATCCTCAACGGATCAAACATTCTGGCGGGAGGCGTATTTGTCGTCTTTGAGCAGTTGGCCAAATTCTCTAAATACAGCGTAGTTGATGTCCATGCGTCCCAATTAAAACAGGGCATTACCGTTGGAATCAAGTAGCCATAAACTGCAAAGGTGATATTTTTACAAGTGCTTCCCGATAGAATGCTTTTAAAAATAGAACTGTCGAGATTCACAGTGCACTTATAAATATATTCTTTAAAAAGATAGCTTTTGTTGCAGTCAATTGCCGTAGAACATTTCGGTCCGATAAGGGCACTCGACACCAAGGATGCTGTCAATGAAACTGTGCCACAGGCCGCACTTTTTCCGCCGTAAGCGGTGATATATACCGATGAAGGCGCTGATGTTGAGGCCCCGCAAATGCGGTACGCTCTAAAACTGATTTCGTATTTATTTTTGGCAATGTGGGTAGCCCAAACTTCGCTACCATAGGTATAATTGGACGCACTTAAAGGCGTTGCAAATTGGGCCAGCAATAAAAGAACTGTTGAGGTGGCAATTTGTCTAAATTCCAGTAGTAATTTCATGTGATGAAAATTCATCACATTGACAACCTTTAGGTTAATCCTGTTGCCTATGCAGAAGAAACGAGCTATAAGGTTTTTGCAATTGCTTCTCTTAAGTGGAATAATCGGACAAATTGGCCCCTCTCCGTCGGACTCAAATTGACCCCATTTTAGGACGCCGTGCAAGTTGTTTGAATTTCTTGCCTAAGGTCTTTGGTAAAAAAGAAAAGGCTTATTGAAACTCGATATCACAGGCATAAAAGCTCTATAATGGAAATTGTCCATGTCGAAGTAATGTTTTCCATATTGCCAGTCTTCCCATGTTAAAGTGCCTACACTACTTCCTGTCATTTGCTTGTTGCATGTCACTCTTACAGTGATGGTAGAATCCTTAAAATAGATATGGAGCTTGTGTCTATATTCTCTTTCAGAAGTTCGTTCTTCGGTAGTTATTGTATTGAAAATTCGGTCAATTGACACGAATGAATAACCTTTATCAATTAGGTGTCTGCCAAAATTGTCCAAGTTTTTTGATGCACTCGTATCTCCTGTAATTACGATGATGTTGTCTCCATTCGAAGGCACAGCTCTTTGAGATTTTGCTGAATGACAAAATGCAAAAAGCGCAAGTGAAATCAAAACGATTTTGTAGGTCATGCTGTATTATTAATATTCCAATACATAGATACAATTAAATACAGGTTATTCCAAAGTCTGTGATTATTACTAAAAAAAACACACAAGCTGAACGTCATTCGTCGCTTTAATTCGGCTCCACTTTATGGGAGTAATTTGACCACAATCAAATTCCGTATTGGTGAAATTCAATTTTCAATAATCAATTTCTGACTGCCAATTTCTCCGTTGTTTGAAATTGTTATGATGTAAATACCTGGCTTGAGTCCATCATTTTCAAACACATATTCCATTCCTTGAATTTCGTCAATGCGCCTGAGCAATTTTCCATCAAGTGAATGAACCGAAAGAGTTGCATGATTCATACTTTTTGGAAACTTCAACAAGGTGTAATCGGCACATGGATTCGGTGAAATCAAAATTTCAAAATTCATCTGATTCAATTTTTCGATTCCTGAAACGAAATTCCCGCACTCCACACCATTCTTCTTGTAGTATGTTAATTGACGGTCATTGAACCACGGAAGAGACCTTCGATATTCTATGTGAAAATATGGACCGCCCAATCCCTCTACAAAATATGTGTAATGATAGACTGGCTCAAACCAGAAACTATCCAATTTTCCAGGAACTTTAGCCCACACATTTTTATTACAAAACATTGAATAAAATGAATCGTGAAACTCCATCTGCATAGTTTTGTTTTCATGTTTTACGATTGAATCCAAATCAGTCACCTCCATTTTCACGGTGCTCACAACAATTTCAGCAGTACAACTCTGACATGAAGGCGCTCTATAATATGTATGCTTGATTTTGTAAAAAATCGTATCCCCTAACTTGGACGTCCATCGCTCTGCAATTGAATCCGTTTCGTAAATCGGCGGACCTGGAGTTTGAGTGTACTTATTTGTCGTTTGCATTACATCACCAGGATTAAAATTATATACCTGTCTTTTTGTAAATGGAGTCTGAGCGCTGATTTTTGTTGCGAAAACACAAATAAAGAGAATTGCAACTTTCCAATGTTTTTTAGTATCCATGATATGAATTAATTAGTCCTTTTCATGCATCAAAAGTACATCAATTATCTTGACCCCCAATAGAAACTATGTCAAAATTGCGTCACATAACACATCTTCGACGCATTGCATGATATTGTATTTTAAACAGTTATCCCCGTCAAAAGTAGGCTTCGAAAGAGTGATAAATTAAACTATGGAATTACTCACAAACTCACAACCTATTTATTCGCATTCTCCATTTGAGCAATAATCTTGTTCACCTCTGATTCCGTGGATTTTAATTTCGTTTGGCAAAAAGTGATCAGTTCAGACGCCCTCTTTACTTTCTCAGCCAATACATCTACAGAAACACTTTCGTTTTCGATGTCCTTCGCGATCGACGCCAATTCGATATAGGCTTCTTCATATGTCAAATTCTTTTCCATTGTATTTTGTTTTTTTCTTAACCGTTGTCGTTATTTGAGTATTTGCAAGTATAATTTCAATATCCTCGCCCACCAAAATAGTATCGGGATTACTTGTGATCTTGTTATTTGATTTCACAATGGCAAAACCCTTCTTGAGAATATTTTCAGGCGACATCATTTTTATTATCGATACGTAATGACCCAAATACCCTCTTTGGTTTTTGAGGTACAACGACTTGAATGTGCCCAGGTTGCTGATCGTATTTCTTATGTCGTTGATCCTATTGTATAAGATGATTTTGGGTTTTGATACGATTTGAGACGACAAGCCGAGCAATTCATTTTTTCGGTTAAACAGGATCGACTTCGATGTATTGATTGTCACCTGATTTATTTGCACTAAACTGTCTTTGTATTTATTCAGAATATCTCTGGTGATATTTACAACTGCACTATTCACACCCAATAAAATTAGAAATTGGATGGAAAACAGTTGCTGCGATTTGATTAGGAT
>CANHXF010000120.1 GCA_947464515.1 Flavobacteriales bacterium | reverse complement strand
GGTTGATGGCGGTGTTACTGATATCGGCGCTAACGACTTTTGATGCGCCACCGGCCAGGGCAGCGACAGAGAATCCGCCGGTATAGCAAAAGGTGTTTAAAACGGTTTTGCCTTTAGAGAACTGTCTCAGTAGGTTTCGGTTATCGCGCTGATCAAGGAAAAAGCCCGTTTTTTGTCCGGTTACCCAGTTGACTTTGAACTGCAATCCATTTTCTTGAGCGATGGTTTCGGGGGTGTCGCCGAGTAAGAAACCATCCTCATCCACGCTGCCGTGCATGGCCGAGAAGCTTTTGTTATAGATGGTTTTGAGTTGTAGGCTTTCGAGTTGCTCGAGCGCTTCGGCGATGTCGTTTAAGCTATTATACATGCCGAGGCTATGGGCTTGAATTACCGCGCAATCGTTGTAAATATCGATAATTAGACCCGGTAGGTTATCGCCTTCGCCGTGCACCAATCGGTATGCGTTAGTTGGGGTTGCGGGACCAAAACCGAGGTGCTGTCTGAGTTGGAGGCAGTTTTGTAGTTTGGATTTCCAAAATGCGACATTGGGTTCGATGGCATCAAAGGCAATCATTCGGATGGCGATGGAACCGTCGCCCACTTGTCCGGTGCCCAAAAGTCGGTCCCGACTATCAAACACTTGCACCCAATCACCGATGAAGGCGTCTTCTAATTCTTGGATGGCGCCTGAGAATACCCAAGGGTGTTTTCTGAGGAGGCTGACTTCTTTTCCGGGTTTTAGGACTGCTTTTTTCACGGGGTGGTGCAAAGTTGGTGGAATTCTATGAAATTTGAATCATCATGTTGCGAATACACGAAATAGTTTCTGCGTTTGAGGCGGTTGCGCCTTTGGCGTTGCAGGAGTCGTACGACAATTCAGGTTTGATTGTGGGGGACAGGGATGCGGAGGTGACGCGGGCTTTGTTATGCTTGGATTGCACGGAGGCGGTGGTTGAGGAGGCGATTGTTAAGGGATGCGATATAATTATTGCCCATCACCCGATAGTTTTTGGTGGGTTGAAGCGATTTACTGGCGGCGATTATGTGCAGCGGACGGTGATAAAGGCCATTCAAAATAACATTGCGATTTATGCATGTCATACCAATTTGGACAATGTTCTGCGGCGCGGGGTGAATGAGCGGATTGCGCAGCAGTTGGGATTCGACGTTGAGCGCGTTTTAAGGCCCATTGCTGCAGATTTTGGTTCTTTTGCTAGTTCGGGTGGGGTTGTCGATTCCGAGGTCTTTAGAACGGCCGGGGCGGGCATTTTGTGTAATTTGCAAAAGCCCATGAATGTTTTGGATTTTTTACAACACGTGAAAGAACGGATGGGAGCGAAAGTGGTTAAGTACACGAAGTGCGATGTTGAGGTGGTGGGCAAGGTGGCGATTTGCGGCGGTGCGGGCAGTTTTTTAATAGGGGACGCATTGCGGGCCGGGGCGGATGCTTTTATTACTTCGGATGTGAAGTATCACGAGTTTTTTGATGCCCAAGGGAAGATGTTGTTGTGCGATATCGGGCACTACGAAAGCGAGAAATATACAATTGATTTGTTTTCTAACATTTTGTCAGCGAAATTCCCTAAATTTGCAACCATTTTTGCAGGAACTATCACCAACCCTATTGATTATTTAACATAAACATGGACGTAACCATCGACAAAAAACTTAAAGATCTGTGGAAATTGCAGCAGATTGATTCAAGGCTTGACAACCTTCGTGCGGTATTGGGCGAATTGCCAATGGAAGTAGCTGATTTGGAGGATGATATCGCCGGATTGCAGACGCGTGTATCGCACATTGCTACTGAAATCGGGGAATTGAACCAAGAGATTAGCAACAAGAGAAACGCGATCAAAGATTTTGAGCGTTTGATTGAGAAGTACGATGATCAGTTGAACAACATCAAGAACAGCCGTGAGTACGATGCGATCAACAAGGAAAAGGAAATCGCTGGATTGGAGATCATGTCGGCCGAAAAGCGCATGCGCGAGTATGGCAAGCAGATCGAATTGAAGGAGGAGACTTTGAACAATACGCAGAACGCTTTGGATTCTCGTAATAAGGATTTGGAATTTAAGAAGGCCGAATTGACAGAGATTGAGAAGGAAAACGCGGAGGAGATTGATAAAATCATGTTGGAGCGCAATACTGCGGATGGCAAGATTGATCCTCGTTTGCACCGTGCATACCACAGGATTCGTGGCAACGTGCGCAACGGGATTGCGGTTGCTTCGATTATGCGTGGTTCTTGCGGCGGTTGCTTTAGTAAGATTCCACCACAACGTCATAGCGACATTCGCGCTCACTATCGTATCATTGATTGTGAAAGTTGCGGTCGTATTTTGGTTGACCAAACCATTACCGGTATTGCAGCTGTAGATGAGGAGAAGGTTGAAAAGACCACCCGTCGTAAGATGCGTTTGACTACAAAATAAATTATTGCAAGGATATTAAAAAAGGCGCCCAACGGGCGCCTTTTTTGTTTTTAGGGCTTTATGGAATGTTATTTCACCAACACCACTTTTAAATCAGGCATGATTTGCATGATGTTCTCAGGCGGAACGTTTGTGATGTCGATAAAATAAACAGTTTTGCCTTCGTCTAGCGTTTGACCACCCATCCACTTGATGTCTTCCATGACTTTTCCTGCTTCACGACGAAACATTTTTACTGGCATCAAGCAATACCAACCTTGCAAATAACCTTGGTCGTCTAGGCTGGCTTTGGTTCTTTGTATGGGTCCAGATAGAATTTTGAAATATTGCGTTGCTTTTTTATCCTGAAAAATAGATTGCAACTTGGCTCTATAACCCGCCGGTCCGCCTGCCATTTTTTCGATGGCGGGTAAGCAGAATTTGGCGTATCCATTGACGTCTTTGTTTAAATAGGCGGCGCCCAACTCGTTGGCAGCGCGCTGAAATGCAATGGATAATTTCACGCTATCTTTTGCCAGAGGGTCGCTAAATTTTAACGTATCGGTGTATTTTGGTGGTGCAATTCCCGCTGGGGTTTCACTGCCCGCTGCAGCATTTGCATAAGGATCGGTATTGGCGTTTGCAGAATCTGAATGATCATCGTTCGATTCTTGTCCGCAGCCAAACATTCCCAATCCAAGGATACACAGTAATGCAAGGCCAAGCGCGCTAAGGGTTTTATTTATCATGGTATGGTTTTGGTTCTTTGAGTGATGAAATTCAAAAATAACACAAAGGGTGCCCAATTGGGCACCCTTTGTGAACTAAACTAACTATGAACAATGATTCTGCAGGGCGAAACACACCCCTAAGAATTATTTTACTTCTTCGAAATCTACGTCTTGCACTTGGTCGCCAGTAGCACCGTTCCCAGCACCATTGCCAGCACCAGCCCCTGGATCTCCGCCTTCTGGGTTTCCACCCGTAGCGTTGTACATATCCTGACTTGCAGCCTGCCATGCAGCGTTCAATGCAGCACTCGCAGTTTCCATCGCAGCGAAATCTTTCTCAGCAATGGCTTTCTTCAATTCGCCCAATGCAGATTCAATGGTTGATTTCTTTTCCGCTGGAATTTTATCGCCGTATTCAGTAATCTGCTTCTCAGTGCTGAAAACCAAGGCGTCCGCAGCATTTACTTTGTCGGCCTCGTCCTTGCGTTTTGCATCAGATTCAGCATTCATTTCGGCATCTTTCTTCATCTTTTCGATGTCTTCCTTGCTCAATCCACTCGATGCTTCGATGCGAATCTTTTGCTCTTTTCCTGTCGCCTTGTCTTTCGCATGAACACTCAAAATACCGTTGGCATCAATGTCAAACGTTACTTCGATCTGCGGAACACCCCTTGGTGAAGGTGGAATGCTATCCAAAATGAATTTACCAATGGTTTTGTTATCGTTGGCCATCGGACGCTCTCCCTGTAATATATGAATTTCAACCGAAGGCTGATTGTCCATCGCAGTAGAGAAAGTTTCTGTCTTTTTGGTTGGGATTGTTGTGTTTGATTCGATCATGCGGGTCATTACACCACCCATGGTTTCGATACCCATGCTCAAAGGCGTTACGTCCAATAGAACTACATCTTTCACTTCACCTGTCAATACGCCACCCTGAACTGCAGCACCTACGGCAACCGCTTCGTCTGGGTTTACTCCTTTACTTGGCGCTTTGCCGAAGAAATCTTCTACCAACTTCTGAATCGCTGGGATACGTGTTGATCCACCTACCAAAATTACTTCGTCGATGTCGCTTGGATTCATGTTCGCATCTTTCAAAGCTTGCTTACAAGGCTCCAACGTGCGCTGAATCAAAGAGGCAGCCAATTGCTCGAATTTGCTACGACTCATTTTCATCACCAAGTGTTTTGGAACACCGTCTACTGCTGTGATGTAAGGTAAGTTGATGTCGGTTTCGGTACTGGCCGACAATTCAATTTTGGTTTTTTCAGCAGCTTCTTTCAACCTTTGCAATGCCATTGGGTCTTTGCGCAAGTCGATGTTTTCTTGGTTTTTGAACTCATCAGCCAAGAAATCGATGATTACTTGGTCAAAATCGTCACCACCCAAGTGAGTATCTCCGTTTGTGCTTTTTACTTCAAAGATTCCATCGCCCAATTCAAGGACAGAAACGTCGAACGTTCCACCACCCAAATCATAAACGGCAATTTTGATATCGCGATCCAATTTGTCCAAACCGTAGGCCAAGGCGGCAGCGGTAGGCTCGTTGATGATACGCTCAACCACCAAACCTGCGATTTCACCGGCTTCTTTGGTAGCTTGACGTTGTGCATCGTTAAAGTATGCGGGTACGGTGATTACGGCGCGGGTTACTTCCTGACCCAAATAATCTTCGGCGGTTTTCTTCATTTTCTGAAGTACCATGGCGCTGATTTCTTGGGGGGTGTAGTTGCGATCACCAATCTTAACACGGGGAGTGTCGTTGTCGCCCTTTACCACTTCGTACGGTACGCGTCCAATTTCAACAGACATGTTCGAGAATTTCTCGCCCATGAAACGTTTGATAGATTGTACGGTGTGTTGGGGGTTTGTGATGGCTTGACGTTTGGCGGAGTCTCCAACCTTGCGTTCGCCATTTCCATTGTCCATAAATGCTACAATGGAGGGGGTAGTTCTGCGTCCTTCGCTGTTGGCAATTACAACGGGTTCGTTGCCTTCCAATACGGATACGCAGCTGTTTGTAGTTCCTAAATCAATTCCAATTATTTTGCTCATTGTCTTGGTATTCTTTGCCACTTGTTAGCAATCTGTGTACCAAGCAAACTTTCCGGAACTTGGTATGTCGTTCTGTCAGAAATCGTGACAAAATGTATATTATTCTTGATTCTGTTCGATGAAAACTGTCGTTTTTGCTTTTTGATGGCTGGCGTTACCTATCAAACAACGCATGTCTTGGTCTACTAGTTTCAAAAGAAGTTAACATTTGATTGATGTTTATTCAATACTAAAAACATAAGAAATGCGATTCTTTGGAGTATGTATATTCCGGTAAAAAAGATTTTCAATTTCGCTTGTTTTATCATGCTTGTTACCGTGGTTTCGGCGCAAGTTGAATACGAAGTTCCTGGTAGATTGGACTATTGTAAGATCAATGAAAATGGAATCTCCGTTTTACCTAGCGGTAGGTTTGTTTCGCCAGTGGGTGAGAAAATTAGAGTGCATCGTGCACCTTACGGATTGGCGGTAAGTAATGATGGCAAATTTGCCGTGGCATTGCATAGCGGTGCGGTTACGTTGGTTGAGATGTCGACATCGGCCTCACAAGTAAGTCGTTTTCCAG
>CANHXF010000119.1 GCA_947464515.1 Flavobacteriales bacterium | reverse complement strand
GATTCTCATGATTGATCCTTCAACACTTAGGGCAATGGTCCGTTTACTGGATGATCCAGATTTGGATGTTTCCTTGGCGGTGGAGAGTCGTTTGATGCAAGAAGGCGAGTCGGTAATTGATGAGTTAGAAGCGCTCTGGTTAAACAATGAATTCCCAGAGGCATCTCGCTATATAGAGCTGGTTATTAATAAGATACAAAAGAGAATCCTCCATCAGAGATTTACCAAATGGTTCGAACAAGAGCAGCCTGATTTGATTGAAGGTTGGGTCTTGGTGACACAGTTGCAGTATCCGGGCGTAAAATTGGCGGATGTGAAACGACAGTTGAATGATATAAAATTGGATGCTTGGTTATTGATGGGGAATGTTGAAAATGATTTAGATCGCATTCAGATATTGAATCATGTTTTTTTTGAACAGCACGGTTTTCATGGCGACACAAGCCAATATCACTATCCCGATAATTCTTTTATAAATCGAGTGTTGGAACGAAAAACAGGCAATCCCATTAGTTTGTCGGCCATTTACTTATCTGTGGCTCAACATCTAGGCCTTCCCGTGTTCGGCGTAAATCTGCCCCAACATTTTGTGGTTGGACTTTGTAAAATTGGTGAAGCCTATGCGGGGGTGAAGAATGTTAAAACAGTCCCGCTGGATGAAGTCGAAAAAGTCATCTTTTATATCAATCCATACAGCAAAGGACAAATCTTCACCAAAGAAAATGTCGATAGTTTTTTAAAAGTAGTAAATGTGACGCCTTTACGTCAATTTTATATGCCGTGTTCAGTCCAGGATATTATCAAAAGGATGCTCCGAAATTTGCATTATTCCTTCGGTGAAGCCCAAGATAAATCTAAGCGCGCTGAGGTTGCTGAATTGATGCGAATTTGCGGAATGACAGATGAAATTTCTTCGGATTCAGGCGATAAAGACGATATTTCGTAACTCATTTTTGTTTATTACGGATTGGTGTTTGGCGGTGAAATGAAAAAACACGATTTTTGCAGTCAATTCTTATGGCAGAAAAACCCATTGTAATGCCCAAAATGGGCGAAAGCATCGCGGAAGCGACAATTATTCGTTGGTTAAAGAACGAGGGTGATCGTGTTGAAAAGGACGAGCCCATCGTTGAAATTGCTACCGATAAGGTTGATAGTGAGATCCCTAGCACGGAAGCTGGGATTTTAGTTAAGCAATTATATCAAGATGGCGATGTAGTTAAAGTAGGGGAGCCTGTTGCAATGATTAATACAGAGGGTGGAGCATCAGCTTCAGCACCTGTAGCAACATCCGCACCTGCTGCAACGGCCTCAGCGGCGGTAGAAACAGCAATTCCAGTGGAAGCAGCGGTCGCAGCCATCGAAAAACAAATTGAATCTTCACAACCCCTCGCGGAGCCTATGTCAAATGATGGTGGAAGTCGTTTTTACTCCCCGCTTGTCTTGAATATCGCTCGTGCTGAAGGAATATCGATGTCGCAATTGGAGTCTTTGCCAGGAACTGGGAAAGAGGGAAGAGTGACCAAAGCGGATATCTTGGATTTTGTTGCCAATCGTGGAAATGGAACAGCAAATGCAGTGGTTTCAGCGACTGCCGTTTCAGCGCCAGCGGCTGCCTCAATTACACCAGCGCCAGTGTCAACCCAAACGCCAGCCAAAGTGGAAGTGAAATCGAGTATTTCATTGAACCCAGGTGATGAAATTATTGAAATGGATCGCGTGAGAAAGATGATTGCCGATCACATGGTGATGAGCAAGCACACTTCACCCCACGTTACAAGTTTTGTTGAGGCGGATGTTACAAACTTGGTGAACTGGAGAAATCGCGTTAAGGATAGCTTTAAGAAAAGAGAAGGGGAGAACATTACGTTCACGCCTATTTTTATTGAGGCAGTAGCCAAAGCGATCAAGGATTTCCCATTGATCAACGTGAGTGTGGATGGCAGTACAATCATCAAAAAGAAAAACATCAACATTGGAATGGCCGTGGCACAGCAGAACGGCAATCTAATCGTTCCGGTGATAAAGAATGCGGATAGCATGAATTTGTTGGGATTAACGCGCATCGTAAATGATTTGGCGGGAAGAGCTCGTATTGGTAAGTTGGTTCCTGATGAAATTCAAGGAGGGACGTACACACTAACCAATGTGGGAAGCTTTGGAAACGTTTTGGGTACGCCTGTGATCAACCAACCCCAAGTGGCTATTATGGCCGTGGGTGCGATTCGCAAGAAACCAGCCGTTTTGGAGACCGAATTTGGCGATGTGATTGCGATCCGACATATGATGTACCTTTCACATAGTTACGATCACCGTGTGGTGGACGGCGCGTTGGGTGGCATGTTTGTTCGTCGAGTTGCCGATTATTTGGAGCAGTGGGATGTAAATCGCGAGATTTAATTCTAACAATGTTTTTCCAAGTCCTTGGGGGCTTTATCTTTGATTCCCTTGGAGCATAAAATTTTACAGTTTGCCAAATATATGAGCCTCTGCTTTGCGGGGTTTGCGATATTTTGCCTCGTTGATTTGTATTTATCGCCAGTAAGTGAGATTCAATATGTCCTAGCCCATGAAAGTGAAGTGGGATATAGAGGGCGATCGGGAGGCAAATATTCATCCGGTCGTTTATATCGCGATAATTTCTTGCATACCATTAAGTTTTGCGCCCACAAGCCCTATCGATTGCGTCCAACCGAGATTGATACGGTTTTAGTCTACGAAAGTGTGGAGCGTAGAACCGCAGAAGCCGAAGCTGTTCTTTTGCGTCTAAAATCTGAACGGAGCAAAAAAAACGAACCCAATACATCACATGTCAACCCCGAAGAATTGGTCGTAGAAAAAGTCCCGGTGGACCTAAAATCGTTTTATGCCTTGGAGGATGGGGATTCGATACGATTGTTTTTTAGTCCTTGGCGACATAAACTGGTTGAATATTTGACTTTTGAAACCGATGTTTGGCTGAGGTTATCATTTGATGAACTGCCGGTGTATGACATTCTACACGAAGATTTGAAGCAATCGAATCACACCACTTTGGTGTTCGCTTGTATCATTTTGGCCCTAACATCACTCACTTGGATCATAAAGCCCTTTGAGTATTCTGTTGGGATATTTGTCTTTAATGTGATCATTAGCGCTTTGCTTAATTGGATTTACTGATGAAAATTTTGGTTATATCGGACAATCATGGCTACGTAGATGAAGGGATTTTGCATCATGCAGCATGGGCAGACGAGGTTTGGCACGCAGGAGATTGGCTCAATACGGCGATGCATGAGGCGATAACAAAGCTCGGAAAGCCGATTATTGGGGTGCATGGTAACATCGATGGAATGGACGTGAAAGTGGAATATCCGGATGTTCAATTGTTTGATAGGGAAGGATTTAGGATTCTGATGATACATATTGGTGGAAAGCCTGGTAGGTATCCGGCGAACGTAAAAGACATCATTAATAAAACCAAACCCGATATCTATGTCTGCGGGCATTCTCATATGCTTCAAGTGCAGAGAGATCCTAAGTATAATAATCTGCTTTTTTTGAATCCTGGGGCTTGCGGTGTCCACGGATTTCATAAAGTTAGGACAGCTATTCGCTTCCAATTGGAGCCGCAAAAGATTCATTCCATGGAAGTTGTGGAGTGGCCCAAAAATATTGTCAAATAATATTGGAATCATTAGAAATTAATGATAATTTTGCATCCCGTTCTGAAAGGAATACATGCCCAGGTGGCGGAATTGGTAGACGCGCTGGTCTCAAACACCTGTGGGTTCACCCCCGTACCGGTTCGACTCCGGTCCTGGGCACCAAATTGTGAAAAACAATCAACATTTTCAGATCAAAACTATCGACGGCCAAATGGCCGTCGATTTGTTTTTGCCCCCATCCGAAGGGCCATGCCCCGTATTGGTCTACTGCCACGGCTTCAAAGGATTCAAGCAATGGGGCCACGTCCCGCACCTACATGAGTATTTTGCCACTGGTGAATATGCTGTCATTACCTTTAATCATTCACACAATGGTGTTATTGGTGATGCCGATCGGTTTGATGCACTAGATTTGTTTGCCGTGAATACGGTGAGTAAAGAACTAAACGACCTCGAATCGCTGGGCAAATGGATTAGAGAAAATGGGAAAGCGTTGGGGCTCGACATCGAAAGGGTTTCATGGTTAGGCCACTCTCGTGGTGGTGCCAATGTGATTCTATTCGCCAGCCGCTGTCAAGATTACGTGGAGAAAGTCATCGCTTGGTCGCCCATTCCATCGTACCAATGGTTGTTTGAATCGTTTAACCCAGAAATTTGGAAGAAAAATCGTACCGTTTACACCACAAATGCGCGCACACATCAAGAAATGCCGCTGGATTACAGCATCTGGGAGAATTTGATGGCGCATGATGATGAATTTGATGTATTAGAGGCTGCGAGAGGACTTGGTAGGCCTTTGCTTATAGTTCATGGTGAAGCCGATGAAGCCGTTCCTTGTGCCTTGTCTGAGCCTATCTACGATGCTTGTATTCACAGTATCAGAATGACAGTCCCCAAGGCCGATCATACTTTTGGAATGAAACATCCGTGCACGGGAATTCAAGATTTCACCCAAGAATTGTGGTACGCGCTCGACAATACGTTGAGCTTTTTGGAAGAAATTTAAGAATTATGGCTGAAAAGCCGCTCGCTGAAGTCGGTCATTGATCGCACGGCCGAGCCCTTCGTCTGGCGCCCACTCAAAATATGCAATCTTTTGATTGTCCTGATCCAGTCTACGCAAAGTGGAAAACAGATTCGATGCCGCCTGGTTGGTGTCGCCGCTGTCCGATAAATAGTAGTGAGAACCATCCGACAAATAATAGTCAGAACCGTCCGACGAATTGTAATCAGAACCTCGTTGAGCCTCTTGTTTTGAAAAATAGATGATCGAAACGCTAGGGTCAATATCCGCGACCTGCATCGTACTTAAAGAAATGAGCTTGCATCGAGGGCTATAATGTTGATCTAGCTGACCTGGGGCCTGAGGATTGCTATTTTGGTTTAAGTTTTCCAATACGGGAACTCCCAAAACATCCGAAATTCTCTCCAGGGATAATCCACCCAATCGAAGGACCTTTGGCGCACCGTTTTCAATGGCGATAATGGTACTCTCAATGCCTACGGAACAGTCGCCATCGTCGAGGATATAATCTATGCGATCACCCAATTGATCAGCCACATGCTGGGCTTTGGTAGGGCTGACGTAACCAAATGGATTGGCACTAGGGGCGGCGAGAGGAAAGGGGAGTGTACTCAGTAATTCAAGTGTTAACTTGTTGTTTGGCATTCTAATACCAACCGTAGGCTGTCCCGATGTTGTAAGGTCGGGAACGTGGTTTGCCTTGGGTAAAATCAGCGTCAGCGGACCAGGCCAAAAGGCACATGCCAATTTATCTGCCATCTCGGGCCAATCAGTGCACAAGGATTGCGCTTGCTCGATGGAGGCAACATGCAAAATCAACGGATCAAATGTAGGTCGGTTCTTCGCCGAAAAAATCCCCGCAACCGCTGTTTCATCTAGTCCATTGGCCGCGAGTCCGTAAACCGTTTCGGTGGGAATGGCGACCAATTTTCCTTCAGTGAGCAGTTTTTTGGCAAGTATTAGGTCTGTGCCGCGATGCTGCATCGTTTAGAAAAATAAATTAACGACGTTTGAGGCTGTACTTCTCAATTTTATTGTACAAATGGCTTCGCTGAATGTCGATTTCTTGTGCGGTTTTGGCCACGTTCCATCCATTTTGAACCAAT
>CANHXF010000118.1 GCA_947464515.1 Flavobacteriales bacterium | reverse complement strand
CCAATTCGCATCGTTTTGGATCGTCGTTTGCGAGGTGAATATTCCGCTGAAGCAGTGGATCGCAGCGAAGCCCCATTATGGGTGATATATGATTTAAATTATTTAGAAAGTGATGAGGCGATGGGTATCCGCGAGTCAGAATTTCAGTCATTGTCGGAGTCTTTGGGGTCGGAGAAATTGGTTGGCTGGGGATTGGAGTTGTCGGAATTAGAATTATCGAACGGCAATAGCGATTCGCTTAACGCGGTAGATAGGATTTTGCAATGGTTGTACGAGGCGCATGGGTTGGGTGTGATTTTGGTGGAAGGTGGCGCATCGATTTTGCAATCGTTTTTTGATGCGGACTGCGTGGATGAGCTCCATATTTTGCGAAATTCGCAAATGCGTTTGGGGTCGGGGGTTAGGTCTCCCAATTTGGATCGGGGGAAGTTGTCTCGGGACGCGGATTTTGGGTCGGACGAGCACTGGGTTTGGCGGCGGGATTTCGGTGGAATTGGCATCGAAACGAAGGAAGGAGATCCAGCGGAGTGAGTTTGTTTTCCGACGTTTATTATGAGGTGGAGCGGGATGCGGAGTTTGTTTTGCGTGAGCGGGGGAGCAAGTTTTTTGCTTTTGTTTACGGGGTGAAATCGGATTTGGAGATCAAGGAAAAGTTGGAGGGTTTGAAGCGGGAGTATCCGGATGCAACGCATCATTGTTATGCTTGGGTGATGGGGGCGCGGGGTGAGGCGCAGCGGGCGAACGACGATGGGGAGCCTGGAAATTCTGCGGGCCGACCGATTTTGAGGTCGATTCTCAGCGCGGGTGTCACCAATGTTTTGGTGGTGGTGGTGAGGTATTTCGGGGGGACGTTGCTTGGGATTCCGGGGTTGATTGAGAGTTATGGGGGAGCGGCCGAGTCGGCGCTTCGCGCCGCCGGCCGCTCCGAAAAGTTCATCGAAGAAAACTATGAAATTTCATCGGCCTTTGAGCACGAGCAGGAGATACATCGACTGATTTCCAAGTACGGCGCTCGGGTTTTGGGCAGCGAGTATACGGAGCAAGTTTGCTATCGCGTGGCGGTGAAGGCTGGGGTAGGTCGGGACTTCGAAAAAGCCCTTTCGGACCATTACCAATTGGGCGGAAAACGCCTGTAAATTCTGATTTTTTTCATTTGCGAAAAACCCAAAACTTTCCCTGTTTTTAAACGTTTAGCTTCTTTTTAGTGCTTGTTGAAGTGGCTATTTTTGCCTCATGAATTTCGACATGAGTGATCAGAAAAAAGCATTTTGGGATGGCTTTTTCAGTGTGTTTAATTTTGGTAGTTTTTTGAATCCATCGGATGGGTTGCCTGATAATTTGGATGGGATCAGAGCGAAACTCAGCTGGGGTTTTGAAAAGGATCGGGAAAATCTCCAAAAGGATGGCGAGAAAATTTGGGGAAAGATGATGAAGGAGGAGGAATTAAAATCGAACGAAGATGGAAGAGGAGATGAAAATAACGAAGATAATCGCGGAAAAAACTAATATGAACATTGGAGCACTTCCGGATCTGACTTTGCTGAAGCAGTATGAATTAATTCAACCTGGACTTGGTGAAAGGTATTTAAGCATGTTTGAGATGGAAGCCAAACATAGACATGTGTTGAATGAGAAAATATGTAGTGGTGAATTAGAAATAGTCAATCAACGAATCCGTAATTTTAAAAGGGGGCAGAACTTTGCTTTTTTATCAATAGTCCTAGTAGTGGCACTGAGTTCCCTGGCGTTATATTTTGGCTATTCAACGGTTGCAAGAGATATCGCAGTTGTCGTTATTGTTGCATTGGCGAGTGTATTCATGGGTAAAGGGTTGCAAGGTAAACGTACAAGTGATTCGAGTAAAGAGAAATAAACGTTTATTATGTTTGATTTATAAACGTTGGATTGTTTGAAAATTGAACATGTATTAAATTTGTGGTATTATGATTCAATCAATTGGTTTAGCGGAATTTGGAATGCGCCTGCGTTCTTTGAGGGAGCAGCATGCTTTTTCACAGGGCGACATGGCAAATATATTAGAGATTAGCCGGACATCATATTTGGCAATTGAGCAGGGCAAACGAGATGTCGGATTGGTTGAGATTCAAAAAATCGCAGCAGCTTTCCAAATGCACTTGGAAGTACTGTTACACGGAGGTATTAGCTCTGAATTACAATACACTGCAAGAGAAAAAACCGCAAGGGTAGAAGAGGTAATTGAACAGTATAAAAAGTCTGAATTGGTATATATCAAACCGAAGTCTAAAGCCGTGGTTCTATATGTTATAGAATCATGCGCAAGGATTCCACAAGCAATAGAAACAGTAATTCCAAAATTGATGTACTTGATGGATTTTGCATATTTTGAAAATTATGAATGCTATTTATCAACCTGTACTTATAAAAAATTGCCTTTTGGACCAATACCGGAAGAGTGGGGTGAGATTTTAGATGATCTGTTAGCGGCCGGTGATATTGTCAAAGTGAAAATTGCGGAAAGCGGAATAGTTCAGCATAAATTTTTTCCAATGCGAACTGCGGATTTGACAATTTTAAAAGCAAGTGAGATCGTTCTTATGAATGATATTATTCAACAATATGGCAGATTCCCAGCTGAACATTTAGCGGAATTGTTGCATAAAGATGTGCCAATGAAAGTGACGGGGATGGGTGAGATTATCAATTACGAATTGACATTTTACAGGGAGTTTCCCTTTTCGTATAGGATTTATGGTGAGGAAGATGGCGGGGCTGGAAATAATTCGAACGATTCAGTTTGAGCGAAATGTAAAGGGATTGTCAAAGCGTTACCGTTCATTAGAAGACGACATCAAGATTCTAATGTCGGTCATAGCCGAATATCCTGAAGGGAAGTTGCCCATTAGTTTCAGATTAAGGGGTTATCCGGGATGTTACTTTGTTAAAGTGAAAAAAATCCGAAGCGATTCATTTCCTAGCAAAGGAATTAATTCTGGATTCCGATTGATATACGGTTGGATGGAGACGCATGGGCAAATACAACTGATAGAATTGTATCACAAAAAGGATAAGGAATTGGAGAATGCTAACTTACTGAAGAAATTTTGTAATGAAATCAGATAATGTCATCTCCCCAGTTTTAAAAATAAAGACGGGTCCGCGAACATCAGCCAAGCTGTGTTTGAAAGGAAGTCGGTCACCCCAAGCGCTGTCCTTGAAAACATCCATGACGGCGACCTTGTGCGGGACGTAATGTTGTTCTTTGATTTCTTTTAATAGCCAATGTCGACGTTCATATTTTGGACGTACGATCGGAATGGGTTTATGGATTTTAAAACAGTCGGGTGTCGTGTCCGCTGGTTGAATTTCCGATTGCAATGGGAAGTCCGCCAGCTGCTGAAATCCCATGCTTGCTGTCTCGAGGACATAGTGATCCAAAACGACCACTGCCCCAATTTTTTCCGTTCTGCAGAGGCTTGCCAACTTCTCGGCATCGCCACGCAACTGATTGATAGGGTAAATCATCACGGGAACATAGGTTTTACCCAATTCTCGGATGCTGCACCTGTCCCAAAAACGATATCCGTAGAGGCCAACAGCGATAAAAAGGCCGATGAGATAGATTGTTTGAACTAGCTTGGAGTGGACGTTGAATTGACCCCAAAATGAGAATTTTCGTTTGAATATGATATCGCCAAGTCGATTCAGCCCCTGGAACGAAAATCCCGAACTCGCAATTTGCCAACCCCACGCAAAGGGCACTGCCAAGAAAAATCGACCGTAGCCAAAAAAGATGTTTTCGGTGCCATCGGTTGTCTTTTCTACCGCTAGCAATGCCAGCGGTAGGAATAAAATTCCAAAAAATCCCAGCCATTGATTTCGGGATTTGGGCGTGGCAATGAGCAAAACAGCCAATGCAATGATCCCGCAACCCAACAAAGGCGGACGTCCGCCGTAAGTGTGTTGCAAAAACCAGTTGTAGCGCTGAATGCTCTCGGCGAAAACCCGCCACGATATATTGGTCTGAACCGTTGCATGAATCATCCATTCTGGATGAAGTGACTTTAGCGTCGCATAGGTGATCACGAGTAAAATAAGCCCCAATGTCGCTGGCCAGACGAAGCGAATTGAATTGACAGCGGCCTGTCGGAACGAAATCGACTTTATTCCAGCGAAACGCCGAAACTCCGCCAACCAAATGGGGAAGACACCCGGCAGGAGTAACAGTCCATTCGCGTTTTGCATCAAACCCCAGCCCATCAGTAGTAGTCCGATGTTGAACCACAGGCGAGATCGATCCATGAATCGCGTGGCCAAGGATGTCAGGAAGACGGATTGCATGAAACCGCGAGAGATGTAAGTCGTTTGTAGCCATGAAACTGGAAAGGCCAAGCTCAAGCAGAGAATTGCGCTTCCTGCGATGTTGCCGCTGCGTTTTCGTGCGAGTTGCGACATCCAAATCCAGGGGAGGGTCGACATGAGTGCTGTCACCAGCGGAACCGCGCGATAGACAGGGATTCCCAGCCAAATGAAAGGTGCTGCGAGCCAAGCTTCGAGTCCGGAAGAGTAGAGTTGACCGTAAAAGAAGGGGGTATGGAATCGGAAATGGGCAAAATCATCCGCCATCTGCCACATCACACATTGGTCGGAATCGGTGTAGTTGCCAGAAAAATAACTATAGGCAAAGGCCCGTAAACAAAGAAAGGCGAAAAGTGTGATCGGATATATCCACTTCTCGCCTTTCATGGTCAGATTGTATAAAGGAGGTAATTATGCCACGCTTCTGCGAATGATGTTCAACGCGCCACCGGCAACAAACCAATCGATTTGCTGTTCGTTGTAGCTATGGTTCACAGTGATAGTGTCGCTGCTGCCATCGGCATGGTTCAATACCATTTGCAAGGCTTTGTTTGGAGCGAAATCTGTCAAACCAAGGATGCTAATGGTATCAGCCTCCTGGATTTTGTCGTAATCGGCTTTATCTGCAAACGTCAACGCCAACATCCCCTGCTTTTTCAAGTTGGTTTCATGGATACGCGCGAAGCTCTTCACCAACACGGCACGAACACCCAAATGACGGGGTTCCATGGCAGCGTGTTCACGGCTTGAACCTTCACCGTAGTTCTCATCACCCACTACGATGGTTCCAATGCCAGCGGCTTTGTAAGCGCGTTGGGTGCCTGGTACGGTATCGTAATCGCCGTTCAATTGGTTCTTCACTTCGTTGGGTTTTTCGTTGAAGAAGTTTATCGCGCCAATGAGCAAGTTGTTTGAAATGTTATCGAGGTGACCGCGGAATTTCAACCAAGGACCTGCCATAGAGATGTGGTCGGTGGTACATTTTCCTTTGGCTTTGATCAACAATTTGAGGTTGTTGAGGTTGGTGCCTTCCCATGCTGCGAATGGATCCAGGAGTTGAAGGCGGCTGCTATTCGGCGCTACTTTTACTTCCACGCTGCTTCCATCGATGGCTGGGGCTTGGTATCCTGCATCTTCTACTGCGAATCCGTGGGTTGGCAATTCGTCGCCGGTTGGGGCATCGAGCATTACGGCATCGCCATTTTCGTTGATGAGGGTATCGGTGAGGGGGTTGAAGGTCAAATCACCCGCAATGGCCAATGCTGTCACGAGTTCAGGGCTACCTACAAACGCGTATGTATTGGGGTTTCCATCGGCGCGTTTCGCAAAATTGCGGTTAAACGAGTGCACGATGGTGTTTTTCTCTTGCTTTTCAGCGCCCATACTATCCCACATCCTAATGCAAGGCCCGCAAGCGTTGGCGAATACTTTGGCACCGATTTGATCGAACACGTCGAGGAAGCCATCGCGCTCGATGGTGTATCTCACTTGTTCAGAACCGGGTGTGATCATGTATTCGGCTTTGGTTTTGAGGTTCTTTTCAGAGACCTGTTTGGCCAAAGACACGGCACGAGAAATGTCT
>CANHXF010000117.1 GCA_947464515.1 Flavobacteriales bacterium | reverse complement strand
GTTAGGGTAGGCCCAGTATTTGTTGGGTCTGATAATTTCTTGTCCAATATGATGTCGAACAACATCAAAGGCATGAACGTATACTTCGGACTGAGCTCGTCCATCGGCAAAATCAAGAAGTAAAGGTCTGATTGCGTGATTTCAGCAGTTGGTGTGACAGTTCATCATCGACAACGGTGACGACCCTTAATCGCCCCCCTTAATCGACCCCCTTAATCGATGCGGGTGATCTTCGCACCCAAAGCGTTTAATCTTTCTTCGATGCGCTCATAGCCACGATCAATTTGTTCGATGTTTTTAATCGTGCTCTTGCCTTTGGCGCTCATCGCAGCAATCAATAGAGCTACACCCGCTCTAATGTCGGGAGAACTCATCGTAATGCCTTTTAACTGGGTTCTGCGGTCCAATCCTATCACGGTACAACGGTGAGGATCACAAAGTATGATCTGTGCTCCCATATCGATTAGATTGTCGACGAAAAACAAACGACTTTCAAACATCTTCTGATGGATCAGAACGGTTCCTCGGGCCTGAGTAGCGGTTACCAAAGCAATCGAAATCAAATCCGGGGTAAATCCTGGCCAAATTTGGTCAGAAACGGTGAGAATAGAACCATCAATAAACGTATCGATTTCGTAATGGTCCATGGCAGGGATATAGATATCGTCGCCGCGGATTTCCAATTTCACCCCCAATCGTTGGAACATTTTGGGGATGATGCCAAGCATATCAATTCGACATCCTTTTAGTGTGATTTCACTCTGAGTGATTGCCGCCATACCAATAAAACTGCCAATTTCGATCATGTCGGGTAAGCAGCGGTGTTCGCATCCGTGAAGTGCATTAACCCCTTCGATGGTGAGTTGGTTTGAGCCGATGCCAGTGATTTTGGCGCCCATGCTATTGAGCATCAAACAAAGCTGTTGCAAATAAGGTTCGCAAGCGGCATTGTAAATGGTGGTGATACCTTCAGCCAAGACGGCGGCCATTAATATGTTCGCTGTTCCGGTAACCGAAGCCTCGTCCAAAAGCATATAACAGCCTTTTAACTTTTCGGCTGATACTTTATAGAAGTTGTTTTCTGCCTGGAACTCGAATTTAGCGCCCAACTTGATGAATCCTTCAAAGTGCGTATCTAAACGCCTGCGACCGATTTTGTCGCCCCCGGGCGATGGGATATAACCACGGCCAAAGCGCGATAACAAAGGCCCCACAATCATAATGGAGCCGCGAAGTGCAGCACCTTGTTTTTTGAAATCTTCACTATTTAGGAATTCAAGGTCGATGTCCTTGGCGATAAAAGTAAAAGAGCCCCTTTCATTGCGGGTTACTTTCACACCCAAACTCTGCAATAGCTCAATGAGCTTAAGTACATCGCGGATTTCTGGGATATTGGTAATTGTAACTGGATCGGGAGTAAGTAAGACGGCGCAAACGACCTGAAGCGCTTCGTTTTTTGCCCCCTGAGGGATGATTTCGCCTTTGAGTTTGTGTCCGCCCTCGATTTCAAAAATTGCCATAGTGAGTTATTAAAATCTTCGGAAGTTCTTTCCGCGGTTTTTGTTGTTTTTATTCTTGTTGTTATTGTTGTTGTTACGCCCGAAGTTGTTGGTTTTCTGGGGCATGGGACGACGAACATTCACCGTGGTATCGGCGCTTACGACCAATTCCGAGCCATCGATCTTTAACTGGCCTTTGGATAGGGTTGAAAGATGTTCCGCAATGACTTCATTGCTAAGGTTTTCGTTGTTCCAAGCCTTACAGGAATTGTACATGAACGATGCAATCATATTTACTAAATCTTGCTTCAATTCACCGTCTTCCATTTCCGCCGCTTTATCGATCATCATCTGAAGATTTCTACCGTAAAATCTAAAGCGGATGCCACTCACATTGTAACCCAAATGCTCAGGTCGCTTGAATTCCTGTTTTACTTGCACAATTTCGTAAGGACAATCTACATCTAGATCATAGTCGGCCATCTGAAAAATATGTCCCCACAAAATTTCTTTGTAGTTGACTTGAAGTTTGATATCTGGATTTAGCGTAGCCATGATGCCTGCCAAATTGTGGACCCAAGAAGTGCGTTCTTCCTTGCTGGGTAAGGATTTTATGTGTTCGATATACTCTTGCACATGACGGCCATATTCGGAAATTCCCAATAAGGGCCTTTGGGTATTATAATCTTCTTGAAGGATTGTCATGTAGATGCAAAATAACACAGAACCAATCAAATAAAAATCAAAACTTTCAAGCAGTTATCTTGTTTGTAATACACGTAAGACACATGAAAAATCAAATCGTTTCCGAGTACGTAAAATATTGCCTTAAAATGGGGCATGCGCCGGCCAATGTATTTCAGCTTTGCGAGCATTTAGGCATAGCAGAAACAGAGTTTTATCATCATTTTGGGAGTTTGGAAAAGGTGGAAGAGTCTGTTCTTTTGATTCGTTGGCAAGAAGTTGCAGAGAAGTTTGCGCAAGATGATCAGTTCGCGACTTTTGGCATCACTGAAAAGATGCTCACTTTGCATTTTGCTTTTATCGAGAGTTTACGCGACATCAGAAGCTATTTACAATGGAAATTAAAAGATTGGAAGAATCCAATGGACCAGATAAAAGGACTTATGTCGTTGAGACAAGCCTTCCAAGATACGGTATCGCCCATGCTAAGTGCGGCGAGTAGCCTCGGTGAAATCCCCGATCGCAAAGTATTATCGAAATTGAATGTTGAGGCTTTGGGGATGAATTTGGCATTTGTTATTCACTTTTGGCTGAAAGATGATTCTGCCGATTTTGAGCGGACCGATGCATGTATCGAAAAATCTGTTCAATTGACGATGGATTTTGTAGGCAGGAATGCAGTAGATAAATTATTTGATTTTGGCAAATTCTTGTTTCAAGGATTTCAACGATGATAGAAACCCAAGACAATATCCCCACCTCCAAAATGGGGCGGGCAATGAAATTGGTAGGAGCAGGTGCGAAAGTTGGTGGAAACTACCTCAAGTATTACGCAAAAAAGACCATTAATTCGGAGACTACGAAGGAAGAATTGCACAACGACAATGCGACGGATATTTATCAATCGCTGAGTAAGTTAAAAGGAAGTGCGCTTAAAGTGGCACAGATGCTTAGCATGGATAAAAATCTATTGCCACGGGCCTACACCGACAAATTTGCGATGTCGCAGTATTCTGCACCGCCAATGTCGGGCCCGCTGGTCGTAAGAACTTTTCAAAAGTCCGTAGGTAAATCACCTTTCGATGTATTTGACCAATTCGAAACCCAGTGCACCGCCGCGGCTAGTATCGGACAAGTTCATAAAGCAATAAAGGATGGGAAAATTTTGGCGGTAAAGGTTCAGTATCCGGGAATTGCCGGCAGCATTCAAAGTGATTTGAGGATGGTGAAACCCGTGGCCAACGCGATGTTTGGTTTACCAGAAAAGGAGATGCAGAAGTATTTTCAAGAAGTGGAAGAGAAACTCATCGAGGAGACCAATTATACCCTTGAATTGCAGCGATCGCAAGAAATATCGACCACCTGCACCAATATCCCTGATGTGTTTTTTCCAGTTTACTATCCGGAATACAGTAGTTCAAAGGTATTGGTGATGGATTGGTTGGAAGGCGATCACCTCAAAGAGTTTTTGGATAAAAAGCCGTCGCAAGAGGTTAAGAATCGTGTGGCGCAAGCACTTTGGGATTTCTACAATCATCAGTTGCACACGGCCTTGGCCATTCACGCTGATCCGCATCCCGGTAACTTCCTGTTGCAGGAAGATGGTAGAGTAGGTGTGATTGATTTTGGTTGCGTGAAAGTGGTTCCGGAAGATTTTTACTATCATTATTTCCCACTATTGGTTCCTGAGATTAGAAACAATCAGGCAGTGGTGGATCAATTGTTAAGTCATATTGAAATCATCTTTCCCCAAGATTCTCCTGCGGTAAAGGTTGAGTTGCAAACGGCATTTTTAGAAATGACAGCGCTGTTGAGTCGGCCTTTTGAATCTCAGAAATTTCAATTCACAAATGGCTTTATCGATGAAATCTATGCCAAAGGTGAAGAGATTTATCAAATTCCGGAGGTGAAACGACCAACCCAGCCTCGTGGCAGCAAACACGCTTTGTATGTCAATCGGACTTACTTCGGTATTTACAGTATGATGGCGGATTTGCAGGCTGAGATTTCAACCCATGCCGATTTATGGTCGGATAAATTGAAGTCGCACTGGGGCTTAGAAAAGGCGTAAAGAATTTTTTCTGGCAATTTACCGCACTGATCAACGCAATTCGGTAAAGGGATTACAGCGCGATGTTAACACTGCACAAAATACTTCTTCCATCAGAGGGTAGTAATCCTGGACCAGGATATCCACCGGAACGACGGGTGAAATAGCTGCGATTCATCAAGTTGTTGATGCTAAACTTGATCTGAACTTTTTGGTTCACAGAGAGGGTCGTGTTCCAGTCAAAGATGTGATATTCTGGGATGTAGCCGTTCACGCCAGTTGATAATGGTATTAAGGTGTTGTTGGCATCGGAATAACAACCGGAAACATAGCTCCATTGAATTTGATTTAGGACGTGGCGCGCGGGATTAGATTTTGATTTGAGTTGGAATCCCATCCCCGCGCGCAAAATGTGCCGAGGTGCATTTTCAACCCAATTTCCTTTTAAATTCAAGGTCTCATATTTCCCCGATGTGTTTTTTACCGTGATGTTGTAATCCCCGTATTTGGCATTTGTTAGCGCATAAGATACATACATCGGCAATCCCCAATTTCCACTTGGTTTGAGTTTTTTAATCCAGTCAATATCCAAGATCCCTTCAACACCAGTACTTACACTATTACCAACGTTTGTTTTTACCGTAACAGCATTTCCTAGGTCGTTGATTCTGGTAATTCTGCCAATTCGGTTATTGTACTGAAGGACGAATAAGCTGCCATCAAAATACAGCCAATTCCCTCGTCTACCTCTAATACCAAGGTCGTTGTTGCTTCCCGTAGCATCTTTTAAATTTGGATCGATTTGCTCCGTGCTCGGCATTGCTTGCAAGTCGGTGAATAGAGCTGGCCTATAATTTTGGGTTAAGTTCCCATAAATTTCAATTCCATTTTTAAGATGGTATTCGGCCGACATACCACCGAGGAGGAATTTCCTGTTAAATGGACTCGCTTGCACAGGGATTGCCTCGCCGCCGCTCGTAAATCCAAGTCTGCCCGCAACTGTTGATTGAATCGATTCCAATCGAACACCTGGGATGATGATGAGTCGAGAATTTACCCGGACGATTTGTTCGGCAAACCAAGCAACGTTAAATGTGTTGAATGCCAATTCAACGGGGAAGGGTTTTGCGGTTGAATAATTGGCATCCACACCCGTGCTGCCAATTCCTTTTTGAAAACGCTGAGTTTGGCCACGGAAAACGCGTATTCCGGTACTTATAGTTTGACGCACACCTAAAATGCGGTAATGTTTCAAATAGGATAATTCCGTCCCCGCATTTTTATATTTGTCGGTAGACAAATCGCGCTCTGAGTATTGTCCAGTGAGCTTGTTTATGGTATCGGGAATCAAAATGCCAGCGATGTTTCCAACGCTATGTCTAACGGCCGACATGCCAAAAATCAGCAATTGAATTCTGCTTGTTTGGGATAGTTCGTGATTCAATTTGACATTCAACGTATTCCAGGGTGTGGTAAACCAGTTTCTACTGCGATGGCTTAGTGTTGCACCTAAACCATTGTAAAGTTGGTTGTCGGTAATTCCGCCGGGTTGTTGACTTTCCATGTTATAACGCATGTAATCGGCGGTCACGGTAGTTTTCTTACCCAACTGATACGTAGCTGATCCAAACATCGTCTGGGTTTGATATTGACTATTGCTTCTATAGCCATCGGCGCTCCTGCGATCAAAAAAAGTATAGTAATAGCCCTTTTTGCCTTTTCC
>CANHXF010000116.1 GCA_947464515.1 Flavobacteriales bacterium | reverse complement strand
GGGCTAATGTCAATAAAAATAAGTTCCCGCTTAACAAAACGTTAAAAACCGGCATTCTTTCCATTTCAAATGGCGATTCAATTCAGTTTTACGCGACCTCACCCTTGGGTTGTAAAGTGAACTCATCAATAAAAGTTATCAAGCTAAACGCCAAACCCAATCCTTCATTTACCTATGCATCGAGCAAAAAGTTAGATACAACTTTTTATCAGCTGTCGCCAAAAGTTATTGCTGGACAGCACAGTTGGTATATTTTACAATCGCCCGGATGGTCAAGTACCAGTCAAAGCCCCTTGCTAAATACCTACCCCTTCAGAATGATATCCGAGGGCATTACAGTGTATCATCAAATACAACTTTCGGGGGATTCTTGCAGTAACTTGGATAGCGCGAAATTGCCAATTGAACTTATTGGAAATACACGATCGATCTCAATTATTGATTTACGATTATTCCCCAACCCACAAAAAATGGGTGCAACGATTGAATTTAGAAGCAATGAAGCCATTCAATCCTACTTCATCATGGATCCAATTGGAAAACGAATTCAGGATTTTGAATTTAATACACCTTCCAATGTCGGTTCAATTGGATTGCCTTTATCGCAGGGACAGTATATTGTCTCATTCAGAACAGTCTCAGGCGCTGTAGTTTACCGACATTTCCAAGTCATCGAATAGGGAGCGATAGGGATTGGTTGGCAAATCGGATTGGTTAGCAAATCGCACCTTAGCGACCTGGCATTCCGTGACCTGGCATTCCTGGAGGCGGCATCCCACCGGGGAAGAACATCTTCATGTCTTTGCCATCCTCGCCCTTGCCATTGAATTTGCGCAATTTATAGGTGAAGGTAATCATCAAATATCGTGTCAATACCTTGGTTTTGACGTCTTCATAATACGTTTGGGTCACGTTACGTTGGATGCTCCTGTTTTGATTTAAGATGTCGTAGGCCGTTAATCGCAATTCACCGGCATTGCCTTTCATGAATTTGTAGCCTAAACCCGCGTTCCACAAATAGTATTTCTGATTGAAACTGCTCGATAATCCTTGGTAAGCCTGATAAGTGACATCAGAGTTAATTACCCATTTTTTTGTGGGCATAAAATTCATCGCAAAACGTCCGTTGTAATTGATATACGTTTGATTGTTCGATTTTTGGATGCTATTGACCACCTGACTGTAAGCGCCATTTCCAGAAACCGTAAAGTCGATTTTTTCAGAGATGTTACTCGCCAAAACAAGTCCCGCAGTGACAGATGGGTTGGTGGCGAAGTTTAAAATTGCCTTTGAATTACCCATTTGAATCATACTAGGAATGTGCGATGTAGTAATCCCGGCATTCGTATTGACATTGATTTTTTTGATGGTCTTGCCCCATGATCCGAACAATCGGAGTGAATAGTAACCATTTACGTTCACAGGAATCGTGATTTGACCACCAGGAGAGAGAAGAACGCTATCCGAACCTGAATAACTATCGCTGCCAGATTGAGGTCCTTTGAAAACATTGGAATCCATCAAAATCCATTTTGCTTCTCTGCCGCCAAGAATGGTTTTATTGCTGATATAATTGTTACTGTATTGACTGTTGATCATCCAAAATACGTTTTTTCCTGACTCGGGTGTCACAGAGAAATATCTCAGAAATAAACTGTGTTGATAGTCCTGAACCAACATGGGATTACCAGAACTCAACTGCATCGTGTTGTTGTTGTTTACTACCGGTTGCAACTGGTCAATGGAAGGAGCATTGTTTGATGTGTTATAATTCATCCGCAAATTGCGTTTCATTCCCAAATTATATCGAGCTTGAAAACTAGGCAATAGGGAAGTGAACTGCCTTGACAAATCACTGTTTTTTGGCATCGACTGCTGTCCGTCTAACAACGCCAACTGCCCATCTAAGCTTGTAGTAATGTTCCATTTATAGGTTTGATAACGATAGCTTACCCCAGCTTTGTGCTGTGAATAGCCATTGATGAATTTACTTGAGAAGAAAGTATCTAATCTAGTGTATCCTAATGTGGCCGCATCCATCAAATACGCCAAACGGTCATTGTTATTCTGATTGATGTTGGTAGAAACCGTAGCCGCAATAAAATTATTGGAATCCAACGATTCGGTGAATGTCATGTTTCCACTGAAAGTAGTGGTGTTTTTCAAAAGATCTGTTTTTTGATCGCGGGAAGTAGTATCGGAAATGAAATAATTCGAGTTGGCCAAAATTGTATTTCCTGCTTGTCCGTTGATCCCTGGATTGATCTCGGTGGAAAAGGTGCGGCCTTTCTTTTTGAATGAATGTCGATACAAAATACTGCTCGATGCCCTATATCCATCGGTCTGTGTATTTGTAAAATTCGATAATCTGGAAATCGTTTCGTTCAAACCATTGATCGTGTTCGCCGATAGGGGATTTTCACTGGTATTTTGCTGAAAAGAAATCTTCGGCTCTATCAACAAAGAGTTGGTAGAATCCAGTTTCCAATTCAATCGGAGATTTGCACGATGACTTACATTGTCAGTATTACTTGGGTTGGTCTCCAAATAATTGATTGTACCATTTACGGGGTCGCCCACGATGTAATTGCGATTTGTTTCAGTGCTATTGATATTTGCAGTGGAGGTCAAGAAATAACTACCGCTTAGTTCAATATTCTTACCCCATTGATTGCTGTAGTTCAAGCCAATGGCACGCGTTGTTGTAATTCCACTCTGGTTGCCGGTAAAGAAATTGCCTCCGCCTCCCATGCCGCCGCGACTTCCCATTCCACCCATTCCTCCCATTCCGCCGCCGCGAGTTCCGCCACCGCCCATACTTCCCATCAAATCTTCAAAGGAGAAATTCTGCTCATTGATATTGTTGATTTGGCTTAGAAACGTGAGTCTTCGATTGCCGTGGAAAGAATTGATGGTAATTCCGCCTTTGTATTTCGTCTGGTCGCCCGTTCCTTCGATGGATTGACCAATTCCAGCGAAACCTCGACCAAATAGGCCATTTCTGAACTGACTTTTGGTGATGATATTCATCGTTTTTGTAGTATTCCCATCATCAATCCCAGAGAATAAGCTCTGTTCAGATTTTGCATCATAAATTTGGATTTTTCCAACCACTTCTGCAGGCAGGTTTTTCAATGCCGCATTGGGGTCCTCGCCAAAGAAAGGCTTGCCATCCACCAATACTTTTTTTACCGTCTCACCTTGGGCCTGAATTTGTCCGTTTGATGAACTTACGCCTGGCATTTTGCCGACAAGATCCTCTGCTGTAGCATCTGGGTTAACCTTGTAGTTGTTTGCGTTGATTTCGGTCGTGTCGCCTTTTACCAACACCGCCTGGGTCTTGATTTCAACAGCAGTCATCGATTCCTCTTTGTTCAACAAAATCATGTCGGGAATATTGAATTCAAAACCGCCTTCAGGTGGGGGCATTTGCTTCAGATTGACCAAACTCAGCAGATTAAGCCACTGACTTGTGATTTTGCCATCATTTTGTTGGGCCACCAATAAGAAATAGAATGCTTTGGAATTAGGGTTCTGAAGCTCCGACATCATCCAAGAGAAATCGCTGCCTTCGGGTGCAAACGCTCTTAGATTGACATTGATTTGGTATTGACCGAGGTCGTTTGATGTCGTTGATTTCTTTCTTTTATAGATTGATGTATCAGACCAAGCAAAATTATTGGTATTTGACTTCTCAAATTGGTCGATGCTTTTTGGATATAAAATGGTGACGGTGGCCGCGGATATTGGATTTCCGCTCGACCCAACGACTTTACCTGTTCCGATAACTCTGAAACCTCCACGGCCTCCACTGCGCGCTCCACCGCCTTCAATGCCTTCACCGCCTCTGCCCGCCGGCGGATTGTTCTCGCCTTGAGCATTTGAAGCTACTGAGAATAAAACTGATAGACAGATCAATAAAAACCTTGAAATCGTATTGGCTGGAATAGGAAAGCGCATGTTCTACAAATATCGGTATTAATTTATTAGGTATAAACAAGATTAGACGAAACCCAATCTACAATGGTTTAATACAAGGAAATGGACAAATGCATTACTTTTACAGCATGTTTTTTGTCGCATCAAAAATTCTATCGTTTTTGTTAAAGCCATTGTTTTGGTTGGTTCTATTATTGGTTCTTTTGTTAATTCCTCGCTTTGCGAATAAGAGACGACGTTTTGTGCTTATTGCCTTGGGTTTGCTATTTGTAACGGGGAATTCTGTCTTAATGAATGAGGTGGCTTTGTTGTGGGAGCCTGAGCCCTTTAATATTCAAGGGAATTTGGAGATGCCAAAAGCCAAAGTGTGCGTGATTTTGGGTGGTTATTCGGGTTTCGACCATGAACGGAATCGGATGGGATTTAGCGACGCGTCCGAGCGATTTTTTACGCCTTTAAAGGGGATAATCAATCAATCGTTTGATACGGTAATACTCACCGGTGGTTCGGCTTCGGTGATTTCTAAAAAATACTACGAAAGCATCTACGCTAAGAAACTGATGAGAGAATTTGGCATCAACGAAAACAGAATTTTTATCGATGCGAAGTCGCGCAACACCTACGAAAACGCCGTTGAAACCAAGAGGATTCTGGATTCTTTGCAAATAACTGACTCCGTGGTTCTGATAACTTCGGCATTTCACATGAATCGTTCAGCTGCTTGCTTTAAGAAAGCTGGGGTTAAGTTCATTCCATATCCGGTCCATTATATCGGCAACGCAACGCGTGATTACAACTTGGAGGCATTTTTGATCCCCTCTGCCGGAGCAATCAACGATTTTCAAACGATGTTTCGCGAATGGATCGGAATCATCAGTTATAAAATTACCGGAAAAATTTAATCCATTCAGCAGCAATTCCGATATCGGAATTTAACATTTATCGAACCCTAAGGAGTCGACCCACAGTCAAATTGTTACTCCTCAAACCATTCAGTCGCTTTAATGTCGCCACGTCCATGCCATAGGCCTTTGATATGGAATACAATGTTTGGCCAGCCTGTACTTTGTGATATTTGATTTTTGGCGCACTGTTACTGTTTGTTGGGACGGTATTGGACTTAGGTAATGCTGAAACATTCGAGGCACTATCGGTTCTAACATTGATGGGATTGTTGACATTGGATTTTGAAGTGTTTGCAGTTTCCAATTTTGGAGTGATTTTTACTGGAGATTTTCCGGGAATAATAGGGGTTATATCGGCATTGGACTCGGCATCTGTACTATCTTTTGTTTCAATTGATTGGATAGGGTCCGACTTGGTAGCGATGGAAATTTTTCCCACTTTAAGCCTCGTCCCAGCTGCAATATTGTAATTGCGGAGATGATTCCATTCTTTCAACTGCGCCACTGTGATTCCGTATCGCAATGCAATTCGATAGGCGGTTTCACCTCTTCTAACCACATGGTATCGCCAAACCTCTGAGACCAATACGTTTTTACTGAGTGTATCCCGGGTTCTAAATGCCAAACGTTTGCTACTGTCCGCGGGTAGGATGAATTGACGGTATCCGTTAACGTACCGGTTTTGGGTTTGCTGAAATGCCGATACATAGCATTGTGTTTTTAGGCTTTCTCCTAGTTCTTCTAAATGCAGTCCATCGGGTTTAAATAATTGATAATCAGCCCAATATTGCGCGGAGTATTTGCCGCCAGACACTCTAAACCAATCGTAATAGGCACATTTTTCTGTTTTGCAGAGATTGATCACGGCCTGTTCGAATTTCTCAAACGTCTGCAATGTACGTCCGCCACGAATACAATCTTGGGGAATACACACCACAATTTTGGCCGAGGGAACCGAGGCCTTTAGCTTCGCCAAGCATTCTTTTAGGGGTCGCAGATAAATCGACTCACTTTCTGGGGCTCTGTAATTATCGTACAAACCAACATCAAGTAAAATGATATCGGGGTTGATTACGGGTAATTGTTCAAAGAACTGCTCCAATCGAAGTAAATCTGAATATCCGGATCCTCTCATCC
>CANHXF010000115.1 GCA_947464515.1 Flavobacteriales bacterium | reverse complement strand
GGCTCCAACGATGCCGATGTACACGCAGATCCACTAGAAACCGCAACGTCCTTCACGCCCATCATCAAACCTTCACCTTCTACATATTTAAAACTGATATTGGTGGTATGCGGAAGTCTGTATTCCTTGTTACCATTCAAATAACTCTCTTCTAACGTCAACAATTCACTCTCCAAACGATCCCTCATTCCACTCAAACGAGTGCTTTCTTCAGCCATATCCGTCTTCGCGATTTCGCAAGCTTTTCCAAATCCTACGATACCAGTTACGTTCAAAGTTCCACTACGCATACCTCTTTCGTGGCCACCACCATCCATTTGGGCGGTCACTTTTACACGTGGATTTTTACGACGAACATATAAAGCACCAACGCCTTTTGGACCGTACATTTTGTGCGCTGTAAAACTCATCAAATCAATGTGATCAGCCAATACATCAACCGGTATTTTGCCTACCGCTTGGGTTGCATCGCTATGAAACAAAACACCATGCTTTTTGCAAATTGCACCAATCTCAGTAATCTTCTGCACCACACCCAATTCGTTGTTGCCGTACATAACGGTCACCAAAATAGTATTCGGTTTGATGGCAGCCTCAATGACAGCTGGATCGATCATTCCATCGTAACCAACCGACAAATAGGTAACCTCTGCGCCAAGTTTTTCCAAATGCTTGCAAGCATCTAAAACCGCCTTATGCTCTGTTGAAAGCGTAATGATATGATTGCCCTTGCTGGCGTACATTTCAAAAACACCCTTGATGGCCAAGTTATTACTCTCTGTGGCTCCACTGGTGAAGATGATTTCCTTTTCGCTCGCTCCAATCAAAGAAGCAACCTGACCACGGGCATAATCTACGGCTTCCTCAGCAGCCCATCCAAAGGGATGACTCTTGCTGGCGGCGTTCCCATAAATTTCCAAAAAATAAGGTTTCATGGCTTCAAACACACGGGGATCCATCTGTGTGGTTGCATTGTTGTCGAGGTATATTGGCAATTTTAACATGATATGAATAGTTATTTAGATACTTTCTAAACTGCAAAATTAACGCATTCGAAGAATGTTTGTTTTCTTATTTTTAGTTTATCACAAAACAATGTTCTTTGTATGTGATATGAGTGTGAAAAAACTTGAACATATTGGCATCGCAGTAGCTGATTTAGATGCAGCGGAAGCGCTATTTACCAAGCTTCTAGGCTGCAAACCTTACAAACGCGAATCCGTTGAAAGTGAGCACGTCATCACATCGTTTTTTCAAGTTGGCGATGTAAAAATCGAGCTTCTAGCCGCATCAAACCCCCAAAGTACGATTGCAAATTTCATCGAAAAACGGGGAGAAGGCTTACACCACCTCGCATTTGAAGTAGACGATATAAAAACATCGTTGGAAGAGAAATCAAATGAAGGCTTTAAACTAATTCATTTAGAGCCCAAAGACGGAGCCGACAACAAACAAATCGCTTTCCTACACCCCAAATCAACGGGCGGCGTACTCACAGAATTTTGTCAAGATAAAGGCGAAATCGCGGTAGGTTAATTACACCAAATCCTTCAAGAAGGTCAGCAAGTAAATTCCCATGCCCGAAAACAGCAATCCCAAGACCAAGTCTAAATGACGAATTCGCTCGTCGGTTAGATAATGCTTGATTTTGCTAGCGCCCCAAGAAACCCCCAACTCCGTCAGAAATACGGTGGATAAGGCGGCCAGACCAAACACCCATTTACCATTGTAATCAAAACCCGATCCTGGAGGCAAACTGAACAAACCCAACCACCAGACAATATTTACGGGATTTAATAAATTGATGGTCAATGCTTTGATAAAAAGTTGCTTGTCCTGCATTTGATTGATGCGCAGTTCAAAGCCACCATCTTTCTTTGACCGTTGATGATGTAAAAAGTGTTGAATGGCCAAACCAAAGAAGACCAACGAGCCCACCAAAGAAATCCAAACCCTGTATTCATTTAATTGCTGCGTGATGTATTCTGAAAAATGCAACGCCAACAAAATGTACAAAAAATCACCCGTTATCACACCCAAAGCCAAGGGCAAACCTTTCTTAACACCACCTACCAAACCCGCTTGAACAAGCAGAAAAAAGATGGCACCAAGCGAAACACTCATCACAAATCCCGTTACAAGTCCGTAAAAAAGGGGTGTATTCATGTTGATTTCAAGGAGTTTTTGATGATTAAATCAACTTGCGCTGATTCCTAACTGCAAGTTTACAATTCCCGAATCAATAAATCCCAATAAAAATAGACCTCCCCAAGCCATACCAAAAAGTATGTGTAAAAGTTGGGGAATAGAACCCCTCAAAACTGCGCCTCCGCCCGCATTGGCGTTGTAATTTTGACTCAATGAGTTTCTTTTCATCAGACTGGGACGACGAAGACGAAGAAGATGTATTTCAAGGCGATGTAGATGCCTTGGTACGCGACTTTGAAAGCAAGCAACGTTCAAATTTTTCTGCCAGAGAATGGTTGGAATTATATCGCTATTACGCAAGTCAGTTTCCGGCGCAAACAGGTCAATACCGCGCCGATACTTATATCAAGGTCATCCTTGAAACTGCCATCAATCAATTCCCCTACATGTCGATCTTCACCCTCCACTTGGTAGAATGGTTGGTGAGAGATCAGAAATATGCAAAAGCCCGGGCAGCAATCACCCAAGCACTTCAATACACCCCCTTTGAGCCGGCTCTGGGTTTCATGCAAGCCCTTATTCTAAGCATTCAAGGCAATAAGAAAAAAGCGCTGGAAGATTTGACATCCGTTCTTCAAAATGTAGGCGATGAAGAGGCGATGCTAGAAGACTTTTTAGAGATTTCTCTATTCCACGGTCAGTTCGAATTGGCGATGCCCGTACTCGAAAAAGCCCTCGATACAGGAGCCGAAGTAAGTGTAATCCTCGAAAAATACATCGAAAAGGCAGAAGAAGGTGGGTTGGTTGATGCGCTGATTCCAATGATTCAACGGATCATCGACAAAGATCCATACTCAGCTGAAGCGTGGTACGTTTTGGGTTCAGGATATATGGCACAGGGCGATCACGAACAAGCGCTGAAAGCCTTAGATTTTGCCATAACAATCAATGAAAATTTCGCCGATGCTTGGGTAACTTTTCTAGAATGCACCTACGAACTAGGTCATTACGATAAGTTTATAATCCAATACAACGAACTACAAACTCGCTTCCCAAAGAAAACCTTCATCGAAGTAGAAGGCCTCTTGGCTTGGAGTCATTACGAACAAGGCGATATCAAAACTTGTCGCTCTATCTACAAAGAAATCCTAAAAAATCAGCCTCAAGATGCCGAATGTTGGTATTCGATGGGCCTCACTTGGCACTACGACGAAAATTATGTCGCCGCCATCCCATATTTGGAACGAGCCTACGATTTGGATCATTTTGAATGCGATTATGGCATGGTGCTGGCCTCGGCCTATTTCGGCGCCAATTTGCCTGAAAAATGGGAGCCACTATACGAGTCTCTCACCATTGAACACGCAAGCAATCCTGAAGTTTGGTTAGACTTTAGTACCTCTCTTTACGAAACTGGAAACACCGACAAAGCATTGGATATCATCGAAACCGGTTTGTTAAACAATCCAAAGCACAGTGGGCTATTTTATCGTCTCGCAGCATTGTGTTATTTGAGCGGACAAGCATCGGCAGCCCTTATCATTCTTGAAAAGGCACTCGAAATCAATGCTAATGAACACATTCAATTGTTTACCTTTGCACCAGAGCTAAAGAAAGCAACTTCTATTTTGGCTTGCATCGCAAAATTTACAACTCCTAGAACCGGTATATGAACAAAGAATTATTCAACCTAAGTCAATTGCCCGATAGAACCGCAAAACCCCGTAACAACGGAATCACGATGGTTATGGATAAAGGGTTGAGCCTCCAAGAGGTTGAGAATTTTTTAGAAAATGGAAGCCATTACACCGACATCGTAAAGTTGGGCTTTGGCACCAGTGTTTTCACGAATAAATTACAAGACAAAATCAACCTTTACAAGAGCGCCAATATCCCTGTCTATTTGGGAGGTACCTTGTTCGAGGCCTATATCGTTCGAAATCAATTCGACGACTATGTTAAATTGATCGAAAAGCTCGGAATAACACACATTGAAGTAAGCGACGGCAGCTTAGACATGAACCACGATGTCAAATGCAATTACATCAACACCCTTTCTAAAAATTTCACTGTATTGAGTGAAGTTGGAAGCAAAGACGCCGAAAAAATCATCCCGCCCTACGAATGGATAGAGCAAATGGAAACTGAATTGCAAGCCGGCGCTTGGAAAGTGATTGGCGAAGCAAGAGAATCCGGAACGGTGGGTATTTTTAGAGGTACCGGTGAAGTTCGCTCTGGATTGGTGGCTGAAATCATCCGCAAAATTCCACAAGCCGATGTCATTTGGGAAGCACCCAAAAAAGAACAACAAGTGTGGTTCATCCAACTCTATGGCAGCAACGTAAACCTTGGAAACATCGCGCCAAACGAGATTATTCCCCTAGAAACATTGAGAATGGGCTTGCGTGGAGATAGTTTCCACTTCTTTTTGAATCCCTAAAAATCAAAATTTTCCTGCTGTTTGAAGCACGGAAAGGCGCAAAACTGGGTGGCACCAAAGGCCCAAAGTCATCTTATTTGAATCGATCAACCAAACCACTAAGGTTTTCATAGGTCTGATACCCCAAAACGCGACCGACAACCTGTCCCCGTTTAAAGAAAATTACCGTTGGATAACCTTCCAAACGATATCTGTCGGCGATGCTCGCCTGTGCCTCGGCATCTACTTGTAAAACAATCACATCCTTTGAACGAGTTTCGCGCACTTGCTGAACAAATGGAGCCATTTTCTTACATGGTCCGCACCAAGTAGTGTAAAAATCTACCATCACCAATTTATCGCCAGCGATAGCTGCATCAAAAGACTTTTCTGTAATCACAGTTTCGTGCGAATCTTGTACTTTACTCTGGCAAGAAACCTGACCAAATATCGCAAAAGCGATAACTGATAAAAATAAATGACCGGAAAAACGGATTTTGCTCATGTTTTATAATTTATCACAAAGGTACTTATTCAATTTGCATATTTTTGTTGAATGGCAGCGTCCAAAATAGATTTATCTGTAATCATTCCCATCTACAATGAGGAAATGAACCTTGTTCCCATGAACAACAGAATTATCGCGGCGCTATCCCCCTTGGGCATTCCGTATGAAATCGTTTATGTCAATGATGGTTCTAAGGACAACAGCCTGCCCATCATCATGGGACTATCCGAAGAAAACGCATCGGTGAAATACATCGATTTTTCGAGGAACTTTGGCCACCAAATCGCCATTTCTGCCGGTTTGGAACACGCAATGGGTGAGAGAATTGTGATAATGGATGGAGATGGACAAGATCCGCCAGAACTCATTCCAGATCTATTGAAAAAGTCGCTAGAGGGATTTGAAGTGGTTTATGCCAAACGCAAAAAACGCAAAGGCGAATCCTTCCTTAAAAAGCTTACCGCCAAATTGTTCTATAGATTTCTAGCAAACATCACCCAAATTGAAATTCCATTGGATACGGGTGACTTTAGATTGATTCATCGCAAAGTCCAAAAAGTGCTTCTAAACATGCCCGAACAGCATAAATATCTGCGCGGACAAATTGCATGGATAGGGTTTAATTCAACGTTTGTTGAGTACGACCGTGAAGAGCGAATGGGCGGAAATACCAAATTTACCTACGGCAAAATGATGCGATTTGCCACCGATGGAATTTCTGGCTTTAGCAATTGGCCACTAAAGGTCGCTACGATGCTCGGTTTTGCCGTTTCGGGTATTGCATTCATGCTCATCATCTATAGCCTATATCAAAAATTCTTTGGTTTCACGGAAGTCGGTTGGACATCCTTGCACATATCCGTACTCTTTCTAGGTGGCGTTCAATTACTCGGCATCGGCATCCTCGGTGAATACTTGGG